>JACOSF010000112.1 GCA_016179005.1 Acidobacteriota bacterium
AATTGGCGTTCGCGCTCGGCGTGGATCAAGTAGCACTGCTCGAGGAACGAGGCATCGTCAAGGACGTGCTCGTTGAGCGCCCAGGTGTCTTCGGCAAGGCCGAGCGTGGCGAAAGGGCCCAGGAGCTTGCCGAGATAGATGGAATACGTGAGCGGATGAGAAATCGGCAGCGCGGGCTTGCGCGGGTCGATGTTGACTGGCGTAACGTAGAGTTCGACGCGCGGTGAAATTTCTTTCAAGAGGAAACGGCAGATGCCGCGGGCAGTAAAACCCCAGCCGGCGCGGAACGCGACCTCGAGCCAATCGGAGTATTCGCCCTGCTTCAGCGTGATGCGGCGGCCGTTAAGGTGAAGCTGCGCGGTTTTCGACGGGACATCGGGGCGCAGAGTGAACAGGGCGCGCAGTTCCCTTTTCGCGCCGCGCCGAAGTGGATCATCGGGGCCCGGAATGTAAGAGCAAAAGCCAGCGCCGTTTTTTTCGAGCGGGATGCGCAGGCCGCCTTCTCCGGGCACGGCGCTGTTGGCAGAGTCGGAGAAGAAGCAAAACGTGCCCTGACTGCCGCGCAGGTCAGGGACACACATGCCGGAGAGCAGCACGCCGGAAAATTTTTCGGGCGGAAACGTGATGGGCACGCGAATCACCGAGGAAAAGACGCCGGCCTCGCCGAGATAGTTCCAGAACGGCTTGCCTTTGCGCAGGGCGTTGATGCGGGGAGCGCCGAGCGGAATGGTGTACTTGCCGAGGCGAAGGCTGCGGCGGGCGTCGCGAACCTGCGCGGAAGAGAGATACGGCAGGTAGGTATTGGTGTCGCGAGCGAGGAAGTCGTAGATGTTGTGCTTGCCGGGGTTGACGCCGGTGAGAAAGGTGGACCAGGCCACAGGCGAGATGGGCGGATTGGTGGTGGCCAGCTTGTGAAAGGTGCCGGCGCTGCGCAGCGCGGCGAGATTGGGGAGCTTGCCTTCGTCCATCCAGCGCGCGGCAAGCTCGGGGTCCATGCCGTCGAAGCCGGCGATGACCACTCGCTTCACGCGGGCGGCACGATAGGCGCGCCGGCGGCGGAAAAGACGCCAGATCTGGCGCAGCGGCCAGGTGACCACAGCCAGGAGCGAATAGAGAAACGCCAGCAGGAGCGTCAGAAAGGACGAGAGTACCGCAAAGCCGGCGCCGGGGCCGACATAAGCAAAGACGGGCTCGGCACACAACAAGAGCAGAACGAACGCGGCGGCAACGAGCGAGAAGCTGCGAGAGAGCTGGCCGGTGCTGGATGCGCGAAAACTCATCGGGCGAATCAAAACTCCGTGCGAAAGACTCCCTTCAGCGCGAAGGCGGCGACAAGGGAAAACACAAAAAACGGCACGAGCCAGTGCAGTTCCCAGCGGCCGAGCGCAAAGCTGCGGGGCGGATAAACAACCAGAATGTGATGGAGTGGAGAATCGGCAGGCAGAGGCGGTTCGCTGGATTCGAGAAACAGCTCCATCCAGTCGGGGCGCACGCGCGCGGGCGAGAGGCGAGCGGTGCTGCCGGGCTCGACGACGATGACCTGCTTCGAGAACGCCTGATTTGCGATCACAACTTCCACGGAGAATTCGCCGGGGCGCTGCGCCTTCAGGCGCCAGTTCACTTCGTGGCGATTTTCCGGCGCGTGAACGATGTGCAGCGCGGGCGCGGTGAGGGCCAATCCATCCGGCAGGCGCAGAGCAGCGTTTTCGAGCGACGTGTCGCCGGCGGCCAGGACCTTGAGCAAAAACGAATCGCGCGGGCGAAGCGCCTGATGACCAAAGCGAAAATCCATCTGCATCAGGAGAAGCGCCAGGGGCACGGTCATGACGGCGAGCGGCACGAGAGCGTAGCCAAGATAGGTGAGCGTCCAGCGGAGGATGCGGCCGTAGGCGCGAAGCACGACGCTCAACTGATCGGAGAAGAGCCGCACCTCCAGCAAATGCGCCTGCATGCGGTCCTTGACGCGGCGGATGGCGGTCTGGTTGGACGTGAAACGGAAAACGAGCAGCATGAGGATGCCGGCCAGGCACGAGAACAAAATCAGCGGAATCCAGGGACTCGCGCTGCGGAAGGGATAGAACAGCCCGTCAAAGAGACGGCTGACCGCGGAGAGAAAGACGGTCATGGATGGAGATGCCCCGTTACCGGCATTCTGTGAAGATGGAAAAAGTTCATTCGATATAGCCTAGCCCTTGCAGGCGCTTTTTCACTTCTTCCTCAGGATCTCTCCCGGCATCGCCGCCGGAAAGGCGGGCAACTTCCTTTTCCAGGACGTGCTGGATGAATTCTTCGGGCGAGGCGTAACCGGCCTTAGCGGCACATTGTTTGATTTTCTCGAAAAGCTCGTCGTCGATTTTGATGCGGTTGCCGAACATGTTTCCCTCGCTTCCCTACCCCGGCACTAAGGGCACCGTGCCCCATCCGGCCCGATAACCCTGATTGTAACCTATGAGCAATTCGGGCGCCTGCGCGGCCATGGACCGGAATCGATTTGCGCGGCGCGAGGAGAGGGCCGCCGACTCAGGGGGCGGGCGGACGCTTCAGGGCTGCGGCGCGGGCGCGCTCGCGCTGAGCGTCAGCAGCGCGGCCCAAGCGCTCGAGGGCATCGGCGAGAAATGCATGCGCTTCGCGGGAATCGGCCTGGAGCGCGGCGGCCTTCTGCAAATACGGCAGGGCAACATCCGCCTGGCCCTTCAGCGTAAGGATGCGGCCGAGCAGGAGATTGGCGCGATAGTGATCGGGTTTCTGTTCCACAACAAGAACCAGATTGGCGAGCGCATCGGGAATGCGGTCGGTGCGGGCCTGGACGGAGGCCAGCGAAAAGCGCGCGTCCGCCCATTTCGGGTTTTTGTCCACGACAATTTCAAAATGGGTGGCGGCGGTCTTCCAGTCGCCGACTTCAAACAGGGCCACGCCGATTTCGTAGTGCGCCATGATGGCGTCGGGCTGAAGCTCAATGGCTTTGCGCAGCTCAGGAATGGCGCGGGTGTAATTCCTGTCGCGAGCATACGCCATGCCGAGATAATAATGGGCCACATGAATCTGCGGTTCGCTCTTGACGATGCGCTCCAGCACGGGAATTACTTTCAAGTGCTCGCCGTTTTCGATGGCGATATTGGCGTCGTGCATGTCATTGGCGATGGAAATCCGCGTCCGGGGATCCACGCCGGAGGTTGCGGAAGCAGCCTTCGAGCCGGCGACGTAGCCAAGTGAGGCCAGCTTTTCTACGGTCCTCGGGTCGAGCTCTGATTGCCTCGACTCCGCCTCACCGCCGCTGGTCCGTTTCAGGAAGTCCTCGATTTGTCCGGCGATTCGGGAAGCCGTGGCTTTGTTCTTTTCCGCGATATTCAGTTTTGCGGACGCATCCGCCGCCGTGTCGTACAGCTCGGGGTTGGGGCTCTTCACGTACAGGAAATTGCCGATGCGAAGCGCGGCGAGCTTGCTCCAGCCGAAGGCGCGCTGCGGATAGGCTGTTTCGGCATAAGACGGCCGCTCGGGAGGGGCCGCGAGCCCGATGACGCGCAGCAAAGACTGTCCCTGCATTTGCGCCGGCGCGGGAATTTGGAGAGCTTCGAGGATCGTGGGGGCGACATCCACGAGGCCGGCGCGGGCCTTACTCCGCTGGCCGGCATTCTTCAGGGGCAACTTGATCAAGAGAGGAACGTGGATGGTTTCGTCATAGAGCAGAATGCCGTGGGTGTTTTCCCCGTGCCCGCCGAGACCTTCGCCGTGGTCGGAGGTCACCGCCAGCAATGCGCGGTCGAAAAGCTGTTTGGATTTTAGCGCCGCGAAAAATCTTCCCAGCGAGGCGTCGAGATAGGCGATTTCGCCGTCGTAAGGCGCGGCCGCATATTTTGCTTTGAAGGGCGCGGGAGGTTCGTACGGATCGTGCGCATCCCAGAGGTGAATCCACAGGAAGAAAGGCCCCTGGGAATTATTTTCGAGCCACTCCAGCGCGCGGGCGATGGTGACTTCCGCGCGGCGCTCGATGGATTGCTGCCGCGTTTCGCCCTTTTGTTTGCGGTGGAAGCCGGCGTCGAAAACGTCGAAGCCGCGATCAAAGCCGGGGGCAAAGCCGTTCTTGGGGTCGAGGATGATGGAGCTGACTGACAAACGCTGCGGTGCGGTAGCCCTGAGCCTTGAGCAGCGCGGGCAGATAAGGAAGCGTGTCCGAAAGCCGGGCGCCAAAATCCTGCACTTTGTGGAACTGCGGATAGGTGCCGGTGAGCAAACTGGCGTGGGAGACAGGCGTCAGAGGCGCCTGCGAGTAGGCGCGTTCGAAGACGATGCTTTGCGCGGCCACGGCGTCGAGCTGAGGCGTCAGGCCGCGCTTGCTGCCCGCAAAGCCCATGCGGTCGGCGCGGACCGTATCCAGCGTAATTAGAATAATATTCGGGCGGTCTGCCGCCAGAGCGGCGCCGGGGAGAAGGAACAACAGAAGTGCAACGATTCGATGACGGCGCATAAAAGAAAAGGGGAGTCTATCACGAAGATAGACTCCCCGGTTGAGGTGGAAGGTCGCTTAGAACAGGAACTTCACGACCCACTGCATGGCGCGCGCGCCGCCCTGAGAAATCACCGGGTTATACAC
>JACOSF010000155.1 GCA_016179005.1 Acidobacteriota bacterium
CCGGACGCGACACCAAGACATCGCCGCGCAGGCCGCGCCACGGCCAAAGACGATGCGACTCGCACTCATCAGCGCGCTCTATCTCACGTTCAGCTTCCCGCTGCCCGCCACACCGGCCCCACCGCAGGAAGATCCCAACGCGATTTGCCTGGCTTGCCACGGCGAAAAAAGCCTGACGGCCAAGCGCAAAGGGAAAAGCGTGTCCGTGTACGTGGACGCGAAGAAATTCACCGCGTCCGTCCACGGCAGCCTGACATGCACCACCTGCCACGCCGACCTGGAAGGCAAAGACCTGCCGCATGAATCGCCGCTCCAGAAGGTGAACTGCGGGACGTGCCACGACGCGGAGCAGCAGCAGCACGCGCGATCGCTCCACGGCAAAGCCGTGGCCCGCGGCGACACGCTGGCGCCGCGCTGCACGAACTGCCACGGCAACCATGAGATCGTGCCGGTGAAGGACCCGCGCTCGGCAGTGGCGCCGCTGAACGTGCCGTTTGTCTGCGCGCAGTGCCATCGAGAAGGCACGCCGGTGCAACTGAACCGGAACATCCACCAGGGCAACATCATCGAGAATTTTTCAGAAAGCATCCACGGCGAGGGATTGCTGCGGAAGGGGCTGATTGTGGCGCCGAACTGCGCGTCGTGCCACACGGCGCATCTGATCCTGCGGCACACCGACCCGGCGTCGTCCATTTCGCGGCAGAACATCGCGGCCACCTGCACGAAATGCCACGCGATGATTGAAGTGATGCACCGGAAAGTGATCCGCGGCGAGCTGTGGGAGAAGCAGGCGCACGTGTTGCCGGCGTGCGTGGATTGCCACCAGCCGCACAAGGTGCGCAAGGTGTTTTACACGCAGGGCATGGCGGACGCCGATTGCCAGCGTTGCCACGCGGATGAAAAGCTGAAGGCTTCGCAGGACGGCCGCTCGCTGACGGTTCATACGGCGGAGCTGGCCGGCTCGCGCCACGCCAAGACAGCGTGCAGCCAGTGCCATTCGCAGGTGAACGCGTCGCGCGTGCGCCCGTGCGAAACGATTACGCAAAAAGTGGATTGCGCTGCCTGCCACGCGGAGATCGGCCAGCAGTACCAGCGGAGCACGCACGGTCAACTGCTGGCCAAAAACGACCCCAACGCGCCCACCTGCAAGGAATGCCACGGCACGCACGGCACGCTGGGGAAACAGAATCCGCAGTCGGCGACGTTCGCGACCAACGTGCCCACGCTCTGCGCGCGGTGCCACCGCGAAGGGAAGAAGGCCGCCGCGCGCTACACCGGGCAGCAGCACGAGATCATCGAGCACTACACGGAGAGCATCCACGGCAAAGGACTGCTGAAGAGCGGGCTGACGGTGACGGCCACGTGCACCAATTGCCACACGGCCCATGCCGTGCTTCCGCACACCGACCCGCTTTCCAGCGTCCATGAGAAAAACGTGCCGGCCACCTGCGGGAAGTGCCACCACGGCATTCAGGAGCAGTTCGAGAAGAGCATCCATTCGCGCAAGGTCTCCACGACGGATAAGGAGCTACCGGTCTGCAAGGATTGCCACACGGCGCACACCATTCGCCGCGCGGACCAGGACGTGTTCAAGCTCGAAATCATGGGCCGCTGCGGGCGGTGCCATCAGCAAATTGCGGAGACTTACTTCGACACCTACCACGGCAAGGTCTCGCGGCTGGGATACACGAAGACGGCGAAGTGCTACGACTGCCACGGGGCGCACGACATTTTGAAAGTGACCGACCCGCGCTCGCACCTGAGCCGCGAAAATGTGGTGAAGACCTGCCAGCAATGCCACGCCGGCGCGACGCGGCGCTTTGCCGGTTACCTGACGCACGCCACGCACCACGACCCGCAAAAATACCCGTTCCTCTTCTGGACATTTTGGGGGATGACCGCGCTGCTGCTGGGCACGTTCGTGATCAGCGGGCTGCACACGCTGCTCTGGTTGCCGCGAGCGCTGCAGATGCGCCGCGAACTGCGCGAGGCCGAAGCCGCGGAGGAAGCCGAACTTGCCGCCGCAGCCAAGCCGGAGCCGCCGAAACCTCCGCCGGCGGAGGACAACTGAAATGGCCAACGGGCAGCCCCAGGAAAGACAGTTTGTCCGGTTCACGCGGCTGAACCGGACACTGCACGCGTGCATGATTGTGAGCTTCCTGAGCCTCGCGTTGACCGGGCTGACGCTGAAGTTTTCCTATACGGCGTGGGCGGCCACGCTCTCGCGGCTGCTGGGCGGGTTTGAAACGGCTGGGTACATCCACCGTTTCTCCGCGCTGGTGATGTTTACAACGTTCTTCGCCCATCTGAAGGATCTCTTCCGGATGAAGAAAGAAAACGGGTCGTGGCGCGCGCTGATTCTCGGGCCCAACACCATGCTGCCCACGCGAAAAGATTGGACGGAATTCATCGCCACGATGAAGTGGTTCGTGGGCCTGGGCGCGCGGCCACAGTACGGGCGCTGGACGTACTGGGAGAAGTTCGACTACTTTGCGGTCTTTTGGGGCATTGCCATCATCGGCACGACGGGACTGACGCTGTGGTTTCCGGTGTTCTTCACTCGCTTCCTGCCAGGCTGGGCCATCAACGTCGCGACAATTATTCACAGTGACGAGGCGCTCCTGGCCACGGGCTTTATTTTTACCGTGCACTTTTTCAACACGCACCTGCGCCCGGAAAAATTCCCCATGGATACGACCATCTTCACCGGCCGCATGCCCTTGGCCGAGCTGAAGCGGGACAAGCCGCTGGAGTACGACGCGCTGGTGCGCAGCGGCAAGCTGGAAGCGAGCCTGGCTGAGGCGCACCCGCCGATTGTCATGAAAACCATTCGGGCCTTTGCGTGGACGTCGCTGGGACTCGGGTTCTGCATTGTGATCTGGATCATCTATGCGATGCTGTTTGCGTATCAGTAGTAAGACTTGTCTGAAGGGCTGCTTGAAAAAAGGCGCCATCCTGTTGCCGGCCATTGTTCCGGCCCTACTCCTGTTCGCGTTCCCGGCGCCTTCCGGCGCTCGCGGACTTCCGCAGCAGAACGCTGCCTGCCTGGCGTGTCACGGCGAGAAGGAAATGAAGTCGGAGGCCGGCAAGAGCATTTACGTGGACCCGGCGAAGCTCGGGGCCAGCAAACATTCCGGCGTCGCCTGCCAGAAGTGCCACACGGACATCAAGGATTACCCGCACCCGAAGAAAATCGCGAAGCCGCAATGTTCCACATGCCACGCGGGAGCCGCCGCCAGCGTGCCGAAAAGCGTCCACGGAGCGCTGGGCGCGGAAGCCTGCGCGAGTTGTCACAACGGCGCGCACGAAGCGCAAAAGGCCGGGCGGCTGCCGACCAAGGAATGCTCGACGTGCCACGCGGACGAAGTAGTGCAGTACCAGGAAAGCGTGCACGCCAAGTTTCGCAAGGCAGGCGACGCAGATGCTCCCGTCTGCCTTTCGTGTCACGGCCCGGCGCACAAAATCGTGCCGCGGAGCGATGCGAGTTCGCCGGTGGCGAAGAAGAATCTTCCGGACACCTGCGGTTCGTGCCACGCCAATCCTGAGTTCCTGGCGCGGCACAAAATCCCCTACGCTCGCCCCGTGGCCGCCTACCGGCTGAGCTGGCACGGGCGCCAGGTGGAGGCGGGCAACCAGAAGGCGCCGTCGTGCTCCGATTGCCATGGGAGCCACGGCCTCTTCCGCGCGAGCGACCCGCGCTCGAAGATCAACCACTGGAACGTGCCGACCACCTGCGGCACGTGCCACGCGGAGATCCGGAAGACGTACGTCACGAGCGTGCATGGGCAGGCCGTGGCGCGCGGCGTGGCCGGTTCGCCCGTGTGCACCTCGTGCCACGGCGAGCACAGCATCCTGGCGCCGAGCGAGCCGCAATCGCTGGTGAATCCGGCGCGCGTCTCCAGCGTCACCTGCGGGCACTGCCATTCCGACGAGCGCCTGGCGGCGCGCTACAACCTGCCACTCGATAAAGTGCCTGCGTTCCGGGACAGCTTCCATGGCCTCGCGGCGCGTTCCGGATCGCAGACAGTGGCCAACTGCGCCTCCTGCCACGGCGTGCACAATATTCTGGCTTCGAGCGACCCGCGCTCGATGGTCAGCCCGCAGAACATCGCCGCCACGTGCGGCGCATGCCATCGCGGCGCGGGCGAGCGCTTCGCCATCGGCCGCGTGCACGTACTGCCGGAAACGGCCGCCGAACATCCGGTAGTAGCGTTCATCCGCGTGGCCTACCTGTGGCTGATTCCACTGACCGTGGGTTTCATGCTGCTGCATAACGGGCTGGACTTTTTCGCCAAGATGGCGCGCGGCGGCCCGCGCATCCACACCGGCGAGGAAGTGCCGCGGATGAACCTGCACTTCCGCATCGCGCACTGGCTGACGGTGTTGAGCTTTCCGACGCTGGTGCTCACCGGCTTCGCGCTGAAATTTCCGGAGTCGTGGTGGGCCGCGCCGATTGTGCAGTGGGAAGGCCAGATGCGCTTCCGCGCGACGACGCACCGCGTCGCCGGCGTGGTGCTCATCGCTTCCGTCGCGTACCACGCCGTGCACCTGATCGTGCGGAAGCGCGACCGCATCATCCTGCGCCGCCTCGTCCCCGACTTGAAGGACGTGACTGACTTGTGGGGCATGGTGCGCTACAACCTCGGACTCTCCCAGGAACGCCCGCGCTTCGGGATGTTCAGCTATGCGGAAAAAATAGAGTATCTCGCGTACATGTGGGGCTCGGTGGTGATGGTGGGCACGGGCTTCCTGCTGTGGTTTGAAAATGCCACGCTGCGGAATTTCCCCAAGTGGGTGGCGGACGCGGCCACGGCCGTCCATTACTACGAAGCCATCCTCGCCTCGCTTTCCATTCTCATTTGGCACTTCTACATGACCATTTTCGATCCGGACGTCTACCCGATGGACAAGGCCTGGTGGAACGGCAAAGCGTCCGCCGACCACCTGAAGCACACGCGGCCGGAATACTACATGGAGATCGTCAGCAAAGAGGAAGAGAAGCAGACGCCACCGGAGAAGAACAGCGGCTAGCCGGCGAGGTTGACGCGGAGGCCGGCGCCGGCAGCGACCGCTTTTTCGTACACGGTAATCGCCGCAGCGACGTCCTGCAGCGCGGTGCCGGTACTGTCGAAGATGGTGATTTCGGCAGGCGAGGTGCGGCCGGGCTTGCGGCCGGCAACGATCTCGCCGAGTTCCGCATAGACGGCGGCGCGAGTAACGATTCCCGCGGCCAGTGCATGGTGCAAGTCGCCGCTCGTCGCGCACTGTTCCACAATATCCACCACAATCTTGTTCCCGGCAAAAAGCGCGGGGTCGAGCTCGTGCTTCTCCGCGCTGTCCGCGCCCACGGCGGAAATGAACATGCCCGGGCGGACCATTTCTTTTTTCAGATAGAACTGCCTGGCCGGCGTACAGCAGACGCAGACGTCGCTGGCGAGCACGGCGCGGGCCAGGTCCGCGACGGGCGTAACCTCGATGCCCATCTGCGCGGAAAGCTCGCGGCTGAATTTTTCGGCGAGGGCGGAATCGAGGTCAAAGGCGTGGGCGCGCTCGATGCGGCGGATGCGAGCCAGCGCACGGAGCTGGATGCGTCCCTGATTGCCGCAACCGCAGATAGTGGCCACGCGGACATCTTCGCGGGCCAGAAACTTCGCGGCCACCGCGGTGGCTGCGCCGGTGCGCTGAATGGTGATTTCCATCGAATCCATGATGGCTAGCGGGGTGCCACGCTCCGCGTCGCAAAGCGCGATGACGCCCTGAATCGTGGGCAGGCCGAAGCGCTCGCGGTTCTTCATGAAATTGGCATTGGCCTTGACGGCGAAGTATTTGCGGTTAGTGGCCAGCGTGCCGGCCTTGATGTGGAACGCGCCGCTGGCGGTGTGAATGCCCAGCATGCCGGGCGGGTCGGTCTTCCCTTCTCCGAAAAGCTTGAACGCCTGCTCGACGGCGGCGATGCAGTCGTCGAGCGTGAGCAGCGCGGCCACTTCACTGCGCTTGAGAATCAATGTGCCCGCGGTGTTCATGCCCGTTCTCCGGAAGAAAGACAGCGCCGGACCTGCCGCAGCACGCCCAGAAACATCGCCGGCGTGAGGCGCCCGGTGAGCGTGTTCTGCTGGCTGGGATGATACGCGGCGAAGAGACGCGGAAGCGCGCCGGGAAGTTTCCAGCTCGCGCCGTGACCGAACTTGTAGGGCGCGCGGCTCGGGATTCTTCCCCGCGCGACGAGCATGGAGAGATAGCTGTCCAAAGCAATTTTCCCCAGCGCCAGTACGGCGCGGGGGCAGAGGAGTTCGAGCTCCGCTTCCAGATACGGCCGGCAGTTGCGAATTTCGGCAGGGAGCGGCTGGTTCTCCGGCGGGGCGCAGCGGATGGCCGCAACAATGTAAGCGTTTTTCAATTGCAGGCCGTCGTCGCGATGCGTGGAGCCGGGCTGGCTGGCGAATCCGGCGCGATAGAGCGCGCGGAAAAGAAAATCGCCGGAACGGTCGCCGGTAAAGACGCGGCCGGTGCGGTTGCCGCCGTGCGCCGCGGGTGCGAGGCCAAGGATAAGCAGTTCGGCGCGCGGATCGCCGAAGCCGGGAATGGGGCGGCCCCAGTACGTCTCGTCGCGGAAGGAGCGCCGCTTGGTGCGCGCGACGCTTTCGCGGTAGCGGACCAGCCGGGGACACTTGCGGCAGTCGATGATGCGGTCGTTGAGCTGGGCGAGTTGAGTAGAGTTGGCCATGCAGCAGGCGGCGCGGAAAAGCTATTCTATGCCTAGAGTAAGCAACTGCACAGTATCCTGACGACGATCTGTTGCGAATCGCAGGTTTTCCTCTAGGATAGAAGGCTGCGACTGCAGGACCCTACTCGATGAATTCTCCACGCGAAAAAATCCTGATCCTGGACGGCGACGAACCCGCGCGCCTGCGGCTGCTCGATCTGCTGCAATCCGCGGTGTACGACGTGTACGTGACCTCCGACTGCCGGCAGGCGCTGGAGACGGCGCGCATCGAGAGCGTGGACCTGGTGCTGCTCGGCACGAATCTGCCCGACGGCGACTGCTGGCAGGTGCTGACGGAACTGAAGGGCGCGGCGGCCACCGAAGCGACACGCATCATCGTCCTTTCGGGCGGCGGCGCGGAGGAGCGGGTGCGCGCGCTCGACCTGGGCGCCGATGATGTGGTGTCCATGCCTGTCGAGCCCGACGAACTGCTGGCGCGCGTGCGCGTGCAGTTGCGGCGCCGGAAAGCGGAAGACGAGCTGCGGCGGCAAGCGCGGATGGCTGAAGAAAGCTATCAGGTGGCGCAAACCGGGTTTCAAGCGCTGGCCGTGACCGAGAGGATGACGCGCGACGCGCGCTCGCTGAACCGCAGGCTGATTATTGGCGTGACCGTATTTTTTACGGTGGCCGCAGTGATGGCCGTCACTTTCTTCTTGTTCACGCGGCGCACGGAAAAGGAATACCAGCGCACGAGCGCGGCCATCGCGCAGTTTCAGAAGGGTTTGACCAGCCAGGAAGAGCTGCTGGCGCGCACGCGCACGATGCGCGAAGAAATGGAGCGCTCGGCGGCGGCCTCCGCCGAAGAGCAGAAGCAGCGGCTGGAGACGGAGTCGCAAGCGCTGCGCGAACGCATCGCCACGGCGGCCGCCGACGAAGTCTCCGCGTTGCGCAAGCAGCTCGACGAAACGGGCACGCGGCTGGGGAAAATTGAAAGCGAGCAGAAGGTGGCGCAGGGCATCATCCGCTCCTACGCATCGAGCGTTTGCCTGCTGCACGTGAGCGTGGCCTTCCGGCACAAGGAGAGCGGGCAGCGGCTGCGCTACGCCGGTCTGGACACGAAGGGCGAGCCGCTGCAGGACAGCCAGGGACGTCCCATGTTCGACATACAGGGCCGCGGGCCGGAAGTTCGCGCGGACGTATTCGGCACCGGATTCCTGGCCGCCACGGACGGGCGCATCCTCACGAACCGTCACGTGGTGGAGCCCTGGTGGAAAGATGCTGAGTTGAACGCGATGGGGGAAGAAGGTTTCGAGGCGGTCATTGCGGAGATCAACGCGTACTTTCCAAACGCGCCGCGAGCCTACCGCGTGGAAATCCAGAAAATCTCGCCGGTGACGGACCTGGCCGTTGTGCAAGGCGACCTGAGCGACCTGAAGCGCGCGGCGGTGCAGCGCGACGGGCGCAAGGAAGCGTCGAGCAGCGGGCAGCCGGTGGTGCTGATGGGCTACGCCACGGGCCTCGATGCAATTCTGGCACGCGCGGGCGAAGACACGGTGCGCAGCATCCTCCAAGCGAGCGGCGGCTCGCCGCGGCTGATCATGGCCGAGCTGGCGCGGCGCAAATTGATCCGCCCACTCACCACGCAGGGACACATCGGCGACGTGCTGGCGGACAAGATCGTCTATGACGCCCAGACCACCTCGGGCGGCTCAGGCGGGCCGCTCTTCAACGCGCAGGGCAAAGTGATCGGCGTGAACTACGCCGTGGTGCGCGGGTTCGGCGGGTCAAATTTCGGCATCCCTATCCGCTTCGCAGAGCCGCTGCTGAAAAAGTAGCGCGACTCGGCAGAATCCGCTCGCGCAACCCGCGCATCAGCGACAGTTCCAAAGTTCCCCGCGCAAGCGGAATTGACTTCGCTGGAAGCGGCGAATAGCATGGACGTTTTCGTCCGGGCACTAAAGGCGCGCAGGGGGCGGGGTGCAAGCGCAACCGAAAACGGGAACCATTCTCGACCGCATTGTCGAGGCGCGGCGCGCCGCGGTCGAACACCGGCAAAAAGTGGTGCCGCTGCCGGTGCTCAAGCTCGCGGTGAAGCGAAATGAGTCGCCGCGGGATTTCGCCGCTGCCCTTTCCCGCCCTGCGCTGAACGTCATCGCCGAGTTGAAAAAGGCGTCGCCCTCACGCGGCGTGCTGCGAGAAGACTTTTCGGTTGAAGCATTGGCGGCAGCACTCGAACAGGCCGGCGCGGCGGCGCTATCCGTGCTCACCGAGGAGCAGTTTTTCCAGGGCGCGCTCGTCCATGTGACGGCCGCGCGAAAAAAGACGGCGCTGCCGGTTTTGCGCAAGGATTTCATCTTCAACGCATGGCAGGTGTGGGAGGCCCGCGCCGCGGAAGCCGATTCGTTTTTGCTGATTGCCGCGATCCTCGACGATGCCCTGCTCCGCGAACTGCTCCTGCTAGGGCGCGAGCTGGGCATGGAGGCTCTGGTGGAGGTGCACACGCGCGAGGAGTTACGTCGCGCGGCAGACACCGGCGCGCGAATCGTCGGCATAAACAATCGCGACCTGCGCACATTCGAGGTGCGCGTGGAAACGTCGCTCGAATTGATCGAAGAGATTCCGGACGAGTGCATCGCGGTGAGCGAGTCGGGGTTGCGCGCGCATGCGGACCTCGAGCGGCTGCGCGTCGCGGGATTCGACGCGTTTTTGGTGGGCGAGCAGTTGATGACCGCGGCGGAGCCGGGGGCGGCGTTAAGAGAATTGATGGGGACATAGGGTGCACAGGAAGGCGGCGGGGTAAACCCGCCGCTACACAGACATGGTGCGCGTAAAAATATGCGGGATAACAAACTGGGCGGACGCCGCGCTGGCGCTCGAGGCCGGCGCGAACGCGCTGGGCTTTAACTTCTATGCGCCGAGCCCGCGTTACATTCCGCCGTCGCACGCACGGATGATCGTGTCGCGCATGCCGCCGGGCGTGGATGCCGTGGGCGTGTTTGTGAATGCTGGATTCGCGGAGGCGAACGAAATCGGCCTGGCCATCGATCTGGACGTACTTCAGTTGCACGGCGACGAGCCGCCGGAGGCGGTGGCGGAGTTTTCTGATTCCTGGCCGCTGATCAAGGCGTTCCGCGTGGGCCCGGAGTTCCGCGCGGAGCAACTGGAAACCTACCGCCGCCACACCGATTTTTTCCTGTTGGACGGGTTCAGCCACGATGCGCGCGGCGGCACAGGCAATTCATTTGACTGGAGCGTGGCCCGCGAGGCCAAGCAGTACGGCCGGATTTTTCTTTCTGGCGGGCTCACCGTGGAAAATGTGGGCGACGCAATCCGCCAGGTGCGGCCGTTCGCCGTGGACGTGTGCAGCGGCGTGGAAGCGTCGCCCGGCAAGAAGGATGCGGCGCGCGTGCGTGAATTCATCCGCACAGTCAAAGAGGCCAGCCGGGAGATCGCCCAGTGACCGCGACTTCGCAAACCTGGCCGGACGCGCGCGGGCGGTTCGGCCCGTACGGCGGGCGGTACGTGCCGGAAACGCTGATGGCTCCGCTCGAAGAGTTGGAGCGCGCGTACGAAGCGGCGCGCGCGGACGCGGAATTTATGGCGCTGCTCGACGCCGAGCTCAAGAATTTCGCCGGGCGGCCCACGCCGCTGCAATTCGCCTCGCGGCTCACCGAACATCTCGGCGGCGCACGCATTTACCTGAAGCGCGAAGACCTGCTGCACACCGGCGCGCACAAAATCAATAACTGCCTGGGTCAGGGCTTGCTCGCTGTGCGCATGGGCAAGAAGCGCATCATCGCGGAAACCGGCGCGGGACAGCACGGCGTGGCCACGGCGACGGTGGCGGCACGGCTCGGCCTGGAGTGCGTCGTGTACATGGGCACGGAGGACATGGAGCGGCAGCGGCTGAATGTGTCCCGCATGCGCATGCTCGGCGCGGAAGTGGTCGGCGTAAACGCGGGCAGCCGGACGTTGAAGGACGCCATCAACGAAGCGATGCGCGACTGGGTGACCAACGTGCGCACCACGCACTACCTGCTCGGCTCGGTGCTCGGCGCGCATCCCTACCCGCGCATGGTGCGCGATTTCCACGCCTGCATCGGACGCGAAGCGCGCGCACAGATTCTCGCCGCCGAAAAGCGGCTGCCGGATACGCTCGTCGCGTGCGTAGGCGGCGGCTCCAACGCTATCGGGTTGTTCTACGACTTTCTCGGCGACGCGAGCGTGAAGATGGTTGGCGTCGAAGCCGGCGGGCGCGGCACCGGACTCGGCGAGCACGCGGCGCGGCTGGCGTTTCAAGCGGGATTCAGCGGCGCGCGCCCGGGCGTGCTGCAGGGCACCTACTCCTGCGTACTGCAGACGCCCGACGGGCAAATCGCGGCGACGCATTCCGTGTCCGCTGGACTCGACTATCCCGCGGTTGGCCCGGAGCACGCCTGGCTGGCCGAGCAGGGCCGCGCGGAGTACACCGCGGCGAGCGACGAAGCGGCGATTGACGCAGCGCGGACGCTGGCGCGGATCGAAGGCATCATCCCCGCGCTCGAATCGGCGCACGCGCTTGCGGAAATTATCCTCCGCGCGCCGAAAATGCGACGAGAAGAAATCATCATCATGAATTTGTCAGGGCGCGGGGATAAAGACATGGAGATTCTTTCGAAATATTTGTGATTGAGTGATTTATGATTGAGTGATTGAGAGAAACCCATCGGCAATTGAATTTTTCCGCGGTTTTGGCAGTTCAATCACTCAATTCTTAGATGAGCGCACAACCTCCAACTCGAATCACCCGCCGGTTCAAGGAGCTGCGCCGCTCCGGTGAGCTGGGCCTGGTGGCGTACATCACCGCGGGCGACCCGGCGCTCGAGGCCAGCGAACAAATTGCGCTGGCGCTGGCCGAGGCCGGGGCGGATGTGATTGAGCTGGGCGTACCCTTCAGCGACCCGGTGGCCGACGGGCCGGTGGTCCAGCGCGCTAGCGAGCGGGCGTTGCGCTGCGGCACAACGCTCGGCGGAGTACTCGATCTTGTGAAGCGCCTGCGGACGAAGACGCAAGTGCCGCTGCTGCTGTTCAGCTATTACAACCCGGTGCTGCAAATGGGACTCCACGAATTTGCGGCCGCGGCGGCGGACGCAGGCGCGGACGGCGCTTTGATTACAGACATCACGCCGGAAGAAGCCGGCGAATACCGCGGTGCGATGCGCGCGCGCGGGCTGGATACGGTGTTTCTGGCGGCGCCGACATCGACCGACGCGCGGCTGAAGATGATTGCGGAGGCGTCCACGGGATTTCTTTATGTGATTTCGCGGACCGGCGTGACGGGCACGAAGGACGCGCTGGCGGAGGAATTGCCGGCGCTGGTGCGGCGCGTGCGCGCGGCAACTGCGCTTCCGATTGCGGTCGGCTTCGGCATTTCCCTTCCCGAACACGTGTCGCTGCTGGGCGGCCTGGCGGACGCGGCGGTGGTCGGGTCGGCGCTGGTAGCAGAAATTGAGAAGGCACAATCGGCAGAAGCGGCAGCAAAAGCCGTCGCCACGAAAGCGCGCATGCTCAAGGAAGCGGCACGAAGAGGCATCAGCCGACGAGAACCCACGCGATGAACATCAAGACTCTGCGGCAGGAGATTGACAAGCTGGACCGCAAACTGGTGAAACTCCTGAACCAGCGCGCGAATTATTCGCTGGCCATCGGGCGATTGAAGCAGCGGGACGCCTTGCCGCTTTTCATCCGCAAGCGCGAGCAAGAGATTGCGCGCAACATTTGCCAGGCCAACCGCGGGCCGCTGCCGGACCACGCGCTGAATCATTTTTACGAACAACTGCTGCAACACACGCGGGCGATGGTGCGCAGCGCCTTGCGCGCGGAACGCCGCAGCGCCAAAGCCGGTCGGAAGGGCGGCGCTACAGCCGCGCGAAAGGGCAAGCGGTGATGTTTCGGCGGGCGGCGATTCTCGGCACCGGCCTGATGGGCGGATCGTTCGCCCTCGCGCTGCGGCGGCATTTTCCTCAAACACAAATCATCGGCTGGGACCGGGCGGATGTCTTGAAGCAGGCCGCGGCGCGCGGCGTAATTGACGAAGGCTTTGGCACTCTTGCCGATGCCGCACGCGGCGCGGACCTGATCTATGTTGCGCTGCCGCTGGGCGCAGCGCTCGAGCATCTGCCGGAAATTGCGCAGCACGCCGCGGCGGACGCGCTGGTGACGGACGCGTGCAGCACCAAGGCGGTGATTTGCCATGCGGCGGAGAAATTCTTTCGCGGCGGGGCGCGGTTTCTTGGCGGGCACCCCATGTCCGGGAAGGCCGTGAAGGGCGTGGAAAATGCTGACGCAGAGATTTTTCTCGGCGAGAAGTACGTGCTGATCGGCAGCGGGCCGGACAGCGACACGCGGGTGCACAATTTCGCGGCGTTGATAGAAGCA
>JACOSF010000193.1 GCA_016179005.1 Acidobacteriota bacterium
TGGCGGCGGATTTCGTCGAGGCGCTGGCGCACGGCGACAATGGTGGGCACCACGCGTTCGGCGGCGAGCTTGCGGCGGAAGCCGGCGGCCTCCGCGGCGACGATTTCTTCGGCGGCGAGAGCGGCGGTCTGGCGCTCTTCGAGGTTATGCGCGACCACCTGCTCGAGGTCGTCAATGTCGTAGAGGAAGACGCCAGGGATCTCGCGCACCGCGGGATCGATGTCGCGCGGCACGGCAATGTCGATGAGGAAAACGGGGCGGCCCTGGCGCTCGCGGTGCATGCGCTCGGCGTCCTCGCGGGTGAGGATCACGTGCGGGCAGCCCGTGGAGCTGAGCACGATGTCGGCCTGGGCCAGATGCCGCCAGCGGTCTTCGAAGGGAACAGCGACGCCGTGCAGCAGCGTGGCCAGCTCGACGGCCTTCTCGTACGTGCGATTGGTCACCCAGAGGGAACTGGCGCCGTTGGCGACGAGGTAGCGCGCGGAAAGCTCGCTCATTTTGCCGGCGCCGAGCACGAGGACGTTGCGCTGCTCGAGCGAGCCGAAGATTTGCCGGGCCAGCTCGACGGCGGCGTAGGGAACGGAAACGGCGTTGGCGCCGATGGGCGTTTCGTTGCGGACGCGCTTGGCCACGCTGAGCGCTTTCTGGAAGACGGCGTCGAGGAAGCGACCGGTGGCGCCGGCCTGCTGCGCGCGGGCCCAGGCGGACTTCACTTGCCCCGTGATTTCGGGCTCGCCGACGACCATGGAGTCGAGGCTGGACGTGACGCGAAAAACGTGCGCGAGCGCTTTTTCGTCGTACAAGCGATAGAAGCTGTCCCATTGTGCGGCGTCCAGGGCGAAGTCGCGGAGGAGCAACTCGCGCACGGATTCGGTGGCGGCTGCGGCGTCGCTGGCCCAGAGGATGAATTCGGTGCGGTTGCAGGTGGCCAGGACGACGACTTCTTCGATGCCGCGGGCACGAGCGAGATTGTGCAGGGCCGCGTAGCGGCGGTCCTCGCTCACCCAAAAACGCTCGCGGACCTCTACTTCTGCAGAACGGTGGTTCAGGCCGATGACCGCCAGGGTGGGTTCTTCGCTAACTACATGGGCAGACGCGAGTTCCATGAGTAGCTCATGGGGGCATTCGGAGTGCCAAAGCGCCACTCAGAATCCTAGATAGTTAATCGAGATTACTCGACAGGATTCAAGGAGTTAGCGGATGAAGGGGAGGGGAACTACACAGCCAGTGAAGAGCAGGTTGCGGCAAATCCCGCGAGCCAGGCGGTAAAAGTCCCAGCAATCAATGAATTGCACAGCAGGCATTTCTGCGCATGTCAGAATCAAAAGAAAATAAGGCACTTATTTCTTGTCCTTTTTCGCGAGGTTTGGCACGGGGGATGCCCTTAACCACTTGCATAGCATTCTGATTTTGGGTCGGGCGATCATGAAAACTGTCTTCCAAAGCGCGGGAAGGAGCCAGGAATGCCACCGCACACTAGCGGAGGCTGGCTCTCTGCTGCACCCAGTGCAGCGAACTGCCCAGAGCGCACATCCCGCAGAAATCGCCCGACCCCTTCAAGTTCGGCAGCGGTCGGACAGGGCGCACTCAGTAAACGTCCCTGCACCCCGGATATCCGGCCGGACAAGCTGGCCGGAAGCCTCGGCTGGCCGCTGCCACGAAGTAGAAGGGAGCGCCCGGAGTCTGCATAAGGCTTCGGGGCATTACGCCGCCGTTCAGGAGCCTGCAGTGTTTCCCACCTTACCTACGCCCAAAATCCTGAGCGCGATCAAACAAATCCGCAGCATGGACCCCCCAGAAACGTTTCTGGGCGGCGGCGTCCCTTCTTCCTTAACGAGTTTGCGTTCTAGGCGGACACTTCCCCCTCATACTGGGAAACCAGCAATCGTTTGCCTGGACGCGTTTGGCTCCCCCCGGGGCAATCGGCGTGGATAAAAAGACGGGCGCGGCGATCCAACGACCGGTTGCCTCGGGGGAGTCAGAACTGGAAACCAGCAGCTAACCTCGGTTATTCTTCCCATTCGTCTTTTTGACTTTCGAGGAGTGTCTGAACAATGGCTATTCGTATGCCCGCAGAGCACGGCGCGTGGGGGATGCTGAGCGTCCCGTACCTGAGCGCGGCGGCCGTGGCCGGTGCGTGGAATGTGCCGGTGGTGCTGTGCGGTGTGCTGGCCCTGGGACTGTTCGTGCTGCGCGGCTCCGCCGACCAGCAGGGCGGCTGGCGCGCGCTGCGCAAACCGGAGCACGTGACGCTCGCGCTGATGCTGCTGGCCCTGGCCGGCGCGCTGGTGCTTGCGTACGGGCGCTCCCAGTTAGTTGCTGTTGCCGCAGCGGGCGTCGCGCTCTATGCTCTTCAGGAAGCGGTGGTGCGCGCGCACAACGAAGCGCGCACAGAGAAAAGAAGTCTCGCGGCGGAACTCGCCGGCGTGGTGCTGCTGTCACTGGTAGCTCCGGCGGCGTGGGTTGCCGCGCGCGGGCGGCTCGAGCCGGCCGGCGTGCAGGTCTGGGCGCTGAACGTCCTGTTCTTCCTCGGTGGCGTGCTTTATGTGAAGTACCGCGTGCGCGGCCTGCTGACGCACCGCGAATTTTCCGGCTGGCAAGAGCGGCTGGCGTTTGCCTGGCCCGTGTTCATCTATCACTTTTTGCTGCTCACATTCTTGGCGGCCTCGATTTTTCTGCGGGAATTGTCAGCGGCGGTGCTGCTTGCGTTTGCGCCGGGAATTCTGCGCGCCGGCGGACTCCTCTTCCACCTCGGCGAACGGTTTCCCATTCGCCGGCTGGGCTGGATGGAGATCGCCCATTCGATCGTGTTTGCCGCGCTGCTGGTGATGGCGTATCGGTTGGCGGGATAGACCACAAAGCAGAATTCAGAAATCAGAAAGAGAGTCCAAGTGAGGATTGTGTAGCGCCGCGCTTCAGCGCGGCATTTTTGTGTTTGGAGAGATGCCGACCTAAAGAGCGCCGCTACAGAGTGAGGAAGAATTCGCGGGGGTCGCGGCCAGGGGAGAAGCCGAGGGAGCGGGCGAGGCGGAGCATGGGCACGTTGTCGAGCTCGGTCATGCCCCAGATTTTCTTCAGGCCTTTGCGGCGGGCTTCTGCGATCAATTCCACGAGCAGGCGCTTGCCGAGTTTCTTGCCGCGAAAATCCTGGTGCACGAAGACGGCGACTTCGCCGGATCCGGCGTCGCTGCACAGCGCGGCATGGGCGATGATGCGGTCGCCCGCCACAACGACAAAATTGGGGAAGGCGCTCAGATTTTCGAGCCAGAATTGCGGCTCCTTGCGCGGCGGCAGGCCGAGGCACGCGCCCTTAGGCTCGAAGCTGAGGTACATGGCGATCAGCGCGCCGCGGTCGTCGGGAGTGGCGAGCCGCAGGGTGAGCGCGGGGCCGGAAGTCTCCGGCGCGGCAGCGGCGATGGTCTCTCCAGCAAGCGTCATAGGAACCCCTGGAGTTCGTGATCTTCCGCAGTGAAGTGATGGCGCAGGGCGCGCGACACATCCATCCCCAGTTCCTTTAGATTCATGACGGCGGCCTGGAGATCCGACGCATTGGCCAATTCGTCCAGCGCCACGCAGAAGGAGTTGACCATGGTGAAGAGAACGATGTGCTGGCGCTTCATTTCCTCCACGAAGGCGGAAAGCTCGGTGCTCACATCGGCAACGGTTTTGAACAGTTTGCTCTCTTCGCGCATGAAAAGCTCAGGGAGGCGCCGGGCCATCGCGAGAGTGATGGCTCTCGCCTTAACCACGCAGTGCGTATCGGTCATGTCCGCGGAGCCGGTGCCCATGTGCTCGAGGGCCAGATCCAGCGCAGAAAGCTCGTGCAGCATTTCCTGGTGATCGCGGTGGATTCGTTCAGACTCGCTTTGAAAAACCGGATTCAGCGCAGCCATGTTTCACCTCGCCCAGAATTCCTTATGTCTTAGGGGAGCATGTGGCTTTCCATTCTAGCCCCGTGGGCAATGGAAGTCTCTAATCCATGCATTCTATATCACTTGTCAAGATTCGCCAGCGTACACGCGGCTACGGAAAACGACACAATTGTGAGGCGAGTGGCGCAGAGCATGCGCGAGGTCGCGCTAGGAAGCGTAAAGAAAAACAACTGCCAAAGATAACCTCATCCGTGTCAGGATGTTACGGGTGGGACTTATGGAAGGTTGTGTGCAACCCAACATCGGATTGAGGGGGATTCCATGGCTAGTTCATTTTTGACAGAAACGGTACCTGCGAGTAGTAGCCGCAAAGTTCGCTTCCCCGGCATGCTGACTACGACGGACGGCTCCGGGGCGGTGGTGTGGGTGGAGTCGCACATCGCGCAGGGCGCCTGCGCCTATCCGATTACGCCTTCGACGCCGATGGGCGACGGATTCGCCGTGGAATACTCCAACGGCAAAAAGAATCTCTGGGGCGAACGGCTGGAGTTCCTCGAGCCGGAATCAGAGCACAGCTCCGCCTCGGCGTGCGAAGGCTACGCGCTGGCCGGCGGACGCGTGTCGAATTTTACTTCCGGGCAGGGACTCATCCTGATGAAGGAAGTGCTTTACGTGATTTCCGGCAAGCGGCTTCCGGTGGTGTTCCACATCGGCGCGCGCGCGCTGACTTCGCATTCGCTGAACGTCCACGCCGGGCACGACGACGTGATGGGCGTGGCCGACGTGGGCTGGGGCATGCTCTTCGGGCGCAATGCGCAGGAGGCCGCAGACCTCGCGCTGATCGCGCGGCGCGCGGCGGAGGATTCCGAGACGCCGTTCATGAACATCCAGGACGGCTTTCTAACCACGCACACGCTGGAAACCATCTTGTTGCCCGAGCCGGAAATGATGAAGGAATTCGTCGGCGCACCGGCCGAAAAAGTGCGCAAGCTCTTCGATCCGCAGAACCCGGTGATGAGCGGCGTGGTGCAAAACCAGGACAGCTACATGAAGGGCAAAGTGGCGCAGCGGCATTTCTACGAACGCGTGGCGCCGGCACTGCGCAATGCGATGCAGCAGTTCGGCGAGCTGACCGGGCGGGCGTACAACTTCGTGCGCGCCTACCGCATGGAAGACGCCGAGTATGCATTCATCGGCCTGGGCTCGATGCTGGAGACAGCCGAAGCCACGGTGGATTATCTGCGCGGGAAGGGAATGAAGATCGGCGCCATCCACGTGACCAGCTTCCGGCCGTTCCCGGCGCGCGAAATTGTCGAGCTGCTGAAGAACTGCCGCGCGGCGTCGGTGATTGAGCGCTGCGACGTGCCGCTGGCGGAGTCAAACCCGCTGACAACGGAAGTCAAAGCGGCGCTGGCGGACGGGATGTCCGAAGGAATCCTGGCGCGCATGCCGGAAATTTTTTCCGGCGTGGCCGGGCTTGGAGGGCGGGACACACGGCCGGGACACTTTGTCGCGGCGGCGGAGAACATGGCGCGGGGCGCGCAGGGCAAGAAATTCTTCATCCTCGGCGTGAAACACGCGGATGCCATCGAAGCGACCGTGGACCCCGACGTGCGGCCCGAAAATGCGTATTCGATGCGCGGGCATTCGGTGGGCGGCTTTGGCTCGGTGACGACGAACAAAGTAATTGCCTCGGTGGCGTCCGATCTATTCGGGCTCTACGCGCAGGCGTTTCCGAAGTACGGCTCGGAGAAAAAAGGTCTGCCGACAAACTACTACCTGACGCTGGCAGGGGAGCCCATCCGGTTGCACGCGGAACTCAACATCGTGGACTTCGTGGCCATCCAGGACCAGAACGCGTTTCTCTCGGGCGACCCGCTGGTGGGGCTGCTGCCGGGCGGAATCATCTACCTGCAATCGAACCAGCCGGCGGACAAAGTGTGGGCGAGTCTGCCGGGCGCGGTGCGGCAGACGATCCGCGAGCGCAAGCTGCGCCTGTTTGCGCTGGACGCGCAGCGCATTGCCAAGGAATCGTCGAGCCGGATGGATTTGCAGGTGCGCATGCAGGGCATCGTGCTGATGGGCGCGTTCCTGCGGCTAACACCGTTTGGGGAGCGCGCGGGGCTCGACGAGGAACGTCTGTTCAGCTCGCTCGAAAAGACGCTTACCAAATACTTCGGCAAGCGCGGCGGGCAAGTGGTGGCAGACAACCTGTCGGCGGCGCGGCGCGGCTACTCCGAAGTGGCGGAGATACTCCCGCCGGCCGAGGAACTGAAGTCCGAAGCGAAGAAGCCGTGGCAGTCGCTGCCCATGGCCGGCGAACTGATGCCCGAAAACTTCTGCGAGCACATCATCGGCAGCTACGCGCGTGGGCGCGAGACGGACCTGGAAGCCGATGAATACGTGGCGCGCAGCCTGATGCCGCCTTCGAGCGCGCTGCACCGCAGCTTCCGCACGCTGGCTCCGGAAATCCCCGCGTTCTCCTTCCAGGCCTGCGTGGGCTGCATGGAGTGCGTGAACGAGTGCCCGGACACGGCCATCCTGGCAAAAGTGGTTGAGCCGGGCGTGTTGGAGGAACGGCTGGCGAAAATCGAGCGGCTGGACCTGCGCGAGAGCGTGAAGCAGTGCTTCTCCACCACCAACAAATATTTCGAGCTGTTGGTGAAGAAAGGCGAAGCCGGCGGGCTCTTCGGCATTTTCGTGGACCCGGACAAGTGCAAGGGCTGCGGGGAATGCGTGGTGGTTTGCGGCACGCACAACGCGCTGAAGATGGTGCCCAAGACGGACGTGGACCTGGGCCACTTCGACGTGGCCATGGACCTCTACCGGCACCTGCCGGACACGCCGGCGAAATTCATCAATGAAAAGGCGCTGGGCGACATGATGCTGGCGCAGCGCGCGCAGCTTTTTGCCGGCGGCGCGGGCTCGTGCATGGGCTGCGGAGAAGTCACCGCGGTGCGGCAAATGCTGGCGGCGACAGGCTTCCAGTACGGCGCGGAGAACATGGGCATCGTGGCGGCAACAGGCTGCAACACCGTGTTCAGCTCGACGTATCCGTTCAATCCGTTCGCGGTGCCGTGGACGAACTCGCTGTTTGAAAACGCGCCGGCGGACGCCATGGGCGTGCGGCTGCGCTGGGACCAGGAAGGCCACAACCAGCGACGGCTGTGGGTGATCGGCGGCGATGGCGCGCTCTACGACATCGGCTTCGGATCTCTATCGAGGATGCTGATGAGCGGCATGGACATCAAGGTGCTGATCCTGGATACGCAGGTGTACTCCAACACCGGCGGGCAGACGTCCACGGCGACGTTCACGTCGCAGGACGCCAAAATGGCGGCGTTCGGCAAGGCGCAGCCAGGGAAGAAGGAACAGCGCAAAGAAATCGCGCAGATCCTGATGATGCACCCGCACGTGTTCATTGCGCAGACCACTGCGGCGCACATCAACCACTTCTACAAATCGGTGATGGCGGCGAACGAGTACCCGGGCCCGGCGGTAGTGGTCTGCTACACAAGCTGCATGCCGGAGCACGGCGTGGCCGACGACCGGGCCGGCGCGCAGGCGCGGCTGGCGGTGGATTCGCGCACCTTCCCGATGATGATTTACGATCCGCGTAAGGGCGAAAAAATCCGCGAGTGCCTGAGCCTGCAGGGAAATCCGGCGATGAAGGAAGACTGGTTCACGGAGCCGAAGTCGGGCCAGCCGGTGAACTTCGTCGCATTTGCGAAGACCGAAGGGCGCTTCGCGCGGCACTTTGATGCGGAAGGAAATCCGGACGAGACCTTGCAGCAGGCGCAGGCCGGGCGACTGGAAAACTGGCGGCGGCTGCAGGAGCTCGCCGGATTGCGGTAAGGAGTCAGCAAGTGGCGGCGCCAACTTTGAAGCGGGCGGAAAGCACTTCGCACGTTTCGTTGAGGAATATTCTGCTGGCGACGGATTTTTCGCACTCGTCCGACGCGGCGCTGGCGCACGCCGCGAGCATCGCGCGGCGGTACGACGCGAAGATGTTCGTGGCGCACGTGATCCGTCCGGATGTGTACCAACTCGTGCCGCCGGAAGTAACCACCATCACGCTGGAGCAGACGCGGCGTTACGCCGAGCAGCAAATGGCCGGCTTGCTGATTTCCGGAAAACTTCGCGATATTCCCCATCAGGTGCTGCTGGGCACCGGCGAGCTGTGGCCGGTGATTTCGGAAATGCTCGGGCAGCACGAGATTGATCTGATCGTGGTGGGTACGCACGGGCGCACCGGCGTGCGCAAGCTGCTGCTGGGGTCGGCGGCGGAAGAAATTTTCCGCCTAGCGTCGTGCCCGGTGCTGACGGTGGGACCAAAGGTCGCGGTGCCGGAAGGCGCGGCGCTCGCGCCGGACCCGCTCAGCCGGCGGCGGTTTCTCTACGCCACGGATTTCACCGCGCATTCCGAGCGGGCCGCGGCGTACGCGGTTTCGCTGGCACAGGAAAATCAGGCGCACTTGACGCTGCTGCACGTGGTACAGGAAACCTCGGATGTTTCGCCGCACAACCGCGCGCGTATGGTGGAGTTCTTTACCAAACGGTTGCGCGAACTGCTGCCCGACGAGGCGGAGATGTGGTGCGGCACTTGCCGCCGGCCACGGCGTACAAAGTGGTCTGCCAGGCGCACTGCCCCGTGCTCACCGTCCGCGGATAATTCTATTTCGCGGAAATCCTGAGCAATTCTTCCAAATATTGCTTCCAGACGCGGGCGCGGGTGTGCGTGCCGTGGCCGCGAGTCTCGTCGGAAATGGGAATGAGGATGAAGCGGCCGCGCTTCACTTTGGCGATTTCGCGCTCGGCGATGCCCAGCTCGGGCGGGTTGATGAAGTCGTCGGCGGAATTGATGAACATCACCGGCACGAGGATTTTGTCGAGCTGCGGCGCGGGGTTGTAGTTGCGCGAGGCGTCCACCTGAAAGAGGAAATCGTTGGCGTCCGTGGAGGCGAGCCGGGCCTGCAGCTGGTCGTCGAGGTACTTTTCGGCCTGCGCGCGTGTGGGAAGATTTTTCTGCATTTGCAGCGGGGCGCTGCCAGCGATGAGCAGCATGTAGATGGCGGTGCGCAGGCCGCGCGGCTGCGCGGTGTAGTCGCCGTTCTGCCATTCGGGGTCGGTGCGGATGGCGTCCAGGGACATTTTTCGCCACATGCGGTTGCGCCCGGCGATTTCGACGGGGAGGCAGGCAAGCGGCATCAGCGCGTCCATGAAGTCAGGATATGTTTCGCTCCACACGAAGGAATGCATGCAACCCATGGAAGTGCCCATGACCAGGCGGAGATGATTCACGCCGAGGCCCTCGCTGAGGAGCAGGTGCTGCGCGCGAACCATGTCGTCGTAGTCGTAGTGCGGAAACTTGGCGCGCAGACCCTCGCTGGGCTTGCTGGAGCGCCCATGGCCGACGTTGTCGGGGAGGATAATGAAGTAGCGCGTGGCGTCGAGAAGCTGGCCCGGGCCGAACAGCTCGCCGGCAAATTGCTGCTGTAAGAACTGGCGGCCGGAGCCGCCCGTGCCGTGGAGGATGAGCACGGCGTTGGTGACGCGGCCGGAAGCGTCGCGTTGCGGCGTGCCCAGCGTGGCGTAGTGCAAATTCATTTGCGGCAGCACTTCGCCGGAGCCGAAGCGGAAATCTTTGACGGCGAAATCGCCGTCTTTTGGCGGCGGCCAGGTGGGAGCAGCGGGCTGCTGGGGCGGCGGAGTTCCGCTTTGCGCATGTGTGCGCGGCGGCACACCGAGAACAAAAATCGCGGTTGCCGTGAGTAGAATTGCTCTCTGCCACATCTTCGAAGAAATTGTGCGCATTGTTCTGCCCCCTAAACTGTGGAGGCACAGCGTACGCTGCGATGAGGCGCGATGCAACTTCGGGGATTGAAAGAAGGGATCGAGTGAATTGGTAGCGGTACCGGGAATCTTGAAAATCCGCCGAAGGCGGAGAAACC
>JACOSF010000113.1 GCA_016179005.1 Acidobacteriota bacterium
CGCTCAAATTCGCGGAACTCCGGCAGAATCTCGTGCGACACCGATACCAGAAAGCCCGCGCGCCGCAGCGCCCGCGCTACAGCGCGCTCGTGCGCCGGATTCGCGTACGAAAACAGAAAGCACACCGCCACCGCATCCGGACGGAATTGCGCAAGCCGCCGCGCCACCCTGTTCACTTCCTGCGGTGAGAGGCGTACGAGCATCTTTCCATCCGCGCCTAAGCGCTCCTGCGCGCCAACGCGCCACGCGCGCGGCACCAATGGCGCCGGACGCGTCACAAACAGGTCGTACAGCCTCGGCCGCGCCTGCCGCCCGATTTCGATCACGTCCTCGAATCCGGCGGTGGTGACCAGCGCGACGCGCCCGCCGCGGCGTTCCAGAAGGGCGTTGGTGCCCACGGTCGTGCCGCACGTGAGGTCCAGCGATTTCTTCTTTTCTCGCAGGGGCACGGCCTGCCGCGCCCGCCCCATTAGGTCTTTCAAGGCGCTCCCGATTGCCAGCGCCGGATTCTCCGGCGTGGAGGGCACCTTCAGGATTTCCAGCCGCCCTCCGCGCACGAATACGCAATCCGTGAACGTTCCGCCGGTATCAATCGCAATTCGCATCGTTTACGTTTTCGCCGCAGGGTGGCAATGGTTGCCGCGTTCGCCAAGCCCACGGGATGGGCTGCAAAGAACGCAGCCGTACAGATGGTATAACACCGCAAGCAGAAACGCTGGGCGCCCGTCTTGACAAATCTCGCTTCGCAGGGCATCTTGCGCCCATCACCAAATTCAGATTTGGAGGAATTTCCATGAACCGTGTTTACAGTACAGCTCGCTCGCTGGCGGTGGTTGCTATCCTGACTTCTTTCGCTGCCTGCGCGCAGGAGCCGGTCGCGCCGCCCGATACCCGTCCGGCCGACGAAGCCGCCATCCGCGCAGCCGCCACGGACTGGGTCAAAGCGGCAGAAGCGAAGGACGTAGAGAAATTTCTTTCCTTCTACGCCGACGATGCCACGGTGTATCCGCCCGGCGCTCCTGCGATGAGTGGAGCGGAAGCGCGGCGCAAGTTCTGGACGGGAGTTTTCTCTTTGCCTGAAATTCAAGCAAAGATCAAGCCAGAGAGGATCGAAGCCGCGAAGAGCGGCGATATCGCCTACGAACTGGGTGCATTTGAAGAATCGTTCAAGGACCCCAAGGGCAAGCCGGTGAATATTTCGGGCAAATATGTCGTCGTGTGGAAGAAACAGGGGAACGGGCAGTGGAAAGCTTACGCCGACATCTTTAACACGAATCAGTAGCCGGAAACCGAGAGCGGGATTTCGGCGTTCCCTCGTGCGCTAGGCCAGCGGGAAATTCGCTTCGGCATTTAGCTGATTGTCGGCCAGCTCTCCCGCGAGCAGATGCGAAAACGCCGCCGCGGCGATCATCGCCGCGTTGTCGGTCGAGAGCGCCTGGCTCGGAAAGAACACATCGAACCCAGCGCGCGGCCCCTGCGCCGCGAACGTGCGGCGGAGTTCGCTGTTCGCGGCCACGCCGCCGGACACCAGCACGCTGCGCACACCGCGCTGCTCCGCGGCCGCCAGACTGCGGTTCACCAGATCAGACGTTACCGATTTCTGAAAACTCGCCACCAAGTCCAGCGTCGCCGCCGAGCACAGCGGGCGCAACTGCTCGGCCTTGCGTTCGCCGCGCGCCAGCGCCCCGCCGCGGCGGGCGGAAATCTCGGCCTGCATTTCCGGATGCGCGCGCACATGCCGCAGCACCGCCGTCTTGATGCCGCTGAAGCTGAAGTCGTGCGGATTGCCCTTGGTGACCGGCGGCGTGAAGCGGATGGCCTCGGGATTTCCGTGTGCCGCGAGCTGGTCCATCACCGGCCCGCCGGGATAGCCGAGGGCGAGGATTTTGGCTACTTTGTCGTAGGCCTCGCCCGCGGCGTCGTCGCGCGTCTGCCCGATGCGCGAATAAACAAACCGAGAAGGCGAGGGCAGGCCACTCACTCGCGCAGCACCCGCCGGCAGCAGTTCTGACTTCACCTCGTAGAGGACGGTGTGCCCACCCGACACAATCAGACACACCGCGGGCATCTCCGGCTCGCGCTTGTCGAGATGCGCTTGCAGCAGCACTGCGTGCACGTGCCCTTCGAGGTGATTCACCGGCACCAGGGGCTTGCCCAGCGACATGGCCAGCACCTTGCCGTAGGTCAGACCCACCAGCAGGGACCCGATCAACCCCGGCCCGCGCGTGACGCCGATGGCGTCAATGTCGGCCAGCGAAAGTCTTGCTTGCTCCAGCGCCTCGCGCACCACGGGCACGATGTCCCGCAGATGTTCGCGCGAGGCCAGCTCCGGCACTACGCCGCCGTACTTGCGGTGGATTTCCACCTGCGATGCCACCACGCTGGACAGAATCTCCCGTCCGTCGACGACAATCGCCGCCGCCGTCTCGTCGCACGAAGATTCGATTCCCAGGATTCGCGTGGTCATGGCTTCAACTCGCACCATGTTAGCATAGCGTCATTCCTCGCA
>JACOSF010000114.1 GCA_016179005.1 Acidobacteriota bacterium
ATAGTCGCCCAGCGGTCCATTCATGCTGCCTTCGATGTGATGCACCGCGCCCGCTTCCATCAGATCCATCACCGGGGCATGACAGGGAAACGAAGCGCTGGGGAACCACATCAGGTCGCGGACGCCCATGCGCGCCGCCGTCTGCAGCACCTGAAGAGCGATCTGGTCGCCGTTCCGCAAATGGTGGTGGGTGGAGATGACCATGCCGTCCTTCAACCCGCACTTGCGAAGGGCGGTTTCGAAGTCGGCAACTCTCTTGTCGCCCGAAGCCGGATAGGCTGCGCAGGAGCGAATCGGCGGCGCGTGCTTACTTTTCGCCGGCCGGTAGCCATCGACGCCCTGGTAGGGGACTTGCGCCTGGCTATTCACGACTGTCGGCACTCGACGCCCTGCCGCATTCAAGACAAATTTCACCGCGTCGCTCATCTATTATCCCTTCTCCGGCGGGAGCAATCCCATCGCCTTTGCCTGGCCGACCAGTTTGAGGGCGCGGTGCACCACGGGCGCGTCGATCATCTTGGAGCCGAGACTGACCACGCCAAGTCCGCGGCGCTGTGCGTCCTCGAATGCGGCGACAATGCGCAGTGCTTTTTGAATTTCTGCCGGCGACGGGGCGAAGGCTTCGTGGATCACCGGAATCTGTCGCGGATGGATGCAGCCCATCCCTTGGAATCCCAGGGCGCGCGAGCGCTCGCCCCAGCGGCGCAGGCCGTCGAGATCGTCCACGTCGCCGTAGACGGAATCAATCGCCTGCACGTCGGCGGCGCGAGCGGCGTTCACCAGCCGCAGCCGGGCGTACCAGGATTCGTCGCCTTGCGTGGTCTTCACCACGCCCAGGTCAGCGGTGTAGTCTTCCAGGCCAATCGTGAGTGCGGCGATACGCTCCGAAGCGGAGACGATCGAAAATGCGTTCTCGATTCCCAACGCCGATTCAAGAATGGGCATCAACCACACCGGCCGGTCCAGCCGGCAGCGCGTGGAGATTTCGTGGATGCGCCCATCGGCTTCCACTAGTTGTTCCGCCCGCTCCACTTTAGGAATCAAGACGAGATCCGGCCCCTCGGGAATGACCTCGTCGAGGTCCACCAGCCCCATGGGCAACTGGTTGATGCGAACCATGCGCTCGGCCGCGCCAAAGCTGACGCCACGGAGAGCGTTGCGCACCAGAATCCGCGCCGTGTCCTTTTCGGCCGCGTGAACGGAATCCTCGAGATCCAGAATGACGGCGTCCGGCCCGTGGAGGCCGGCGTTGATGAAGAACTTCGGTTCGCTGCCCGGAAGATAGAGCCGCGAGCGCCGCACGCGATCCTTCGCCGAGGCAAGCGGCTGCACGACCTGTTCCGGCAGAGCGCGCTTTCCTTCTCCGAGGCCCGCGCGACGTACCGCGGCCTCCAGGCGGGCGGCGATGGCGAAGGGGAGTGCGCCCTGGTCGCGAATGTGCACTCGCGCGTTGGATACTCCCAGTTCTTTCAGAACCTGGCTCGCCTGGGTTTGAATCGCAGCGCCGTAGTATGGCGCGACGCGGGATTCCACTTCGATCGCGATGCCGCCTGTTTCGCGCGGCTCAAACAGGACATGCAGGTCGGATCGAACGTCCTCTGCGTCGCGACCCGCCGTGGCGGGTTGTGTGGAGTGCGTCTTGGCCGTGCCGGTCATTGCTTCCCTCGCTTTCCGGCGTCTTACAAGTGGCAGAGAATGGCGTCTGTCATTTGAGAGGTGGTTGTGGCGCCCTTCTTGAATACGTCCGGTCCGCCGGTGAGTCGCAGCATATCGTAGGTGCGCACTTTGCCTTCGCGGACGACCGCCGCTACTGCATCGCGCACGCGTTTGGCTTTGTCTGCTTCGCCAACATGGTCGAGCAGCATCGCCGCGGAAAGAATCATCGCGATGGGATTGACAATGGGGGGATCCAGCTTCTCGTATTTCGGAGCGGAGCCGTGCGTCGGCTCGAACACCGCCACGTCGTCGCCTATGTTTCCGGAACACGCAAAGCCCAGCCCGCCAACCAGGCCGGCGAACGCGTCCGAAGCGACATCGCCGAAGAGATTGCTGGCGACGATCACGCCGTAGTCCTCCGGATTCTTGGTCAGCCACATCATTTGCGCGTCGATGTTCGTGGACCACAGGGCGATCCCCGGAAACTCTTTCTGCACTCTCTTGGCTTCCTCTTCCATCATGCCGGAGGTTTCGCGGAGGACGTTCGGCTTTTCGCAAACGGTCACGCCCTTGTAACCGAATTTACGAGCGTAGGTGAAGCCCGCGCGCAGAATCCGCTGGCAGGCGTTCTTGGTGATGATGCGCACCGAGATGGCCAGTTCCGGGCCGGGCACCTGCGCGAACGGCTTGAACTTCGGATGCGACGCCAGGGCGTCGCGCACCTGCGCCGGCGGGTTCGTCCACTCCACGCCGCAGTAGAGGCCCTCGGTGTTCTGCCGGAAGATCACCGAATCCACGCGGGGTTCCTCGCTCCCGCCGTCGAGCGTGCGGCGGATGAAATTCAAAGGATTGCCGGGGAAGGAACGGCACGGACGGATGCAGATGTCCAGACCGAATCGCTGCCGCATGGTCACAATGGGACTGAAATAGCTGTAGCCCTTGCCGTGAAGTTCGGGCCGCAATTCATCGTCGGCTTCTTTCTTGGGCTTCGAAGTGATGGCGCCAAAGAGGCCCAGCTTGTGTTTCGCCAGCAGGTCGATGGTTCGATCCGGCAGCGCGTTGCCTTCGTTGCACCAGAAATCCCAGCCGATGTCTCCGTGTACGTACTCCGCATCGAATCCCACCGTCTTCAGCACGCGAATCGATTCGGGCAAAACGGTTTTTCCGATCCCGTCGCCGGGCATGCTCACCACTGTGTACCGGGCCATATGAGTTCTCCTGGATGAAGTTAGTGCCGGGCGGCATGCAGCCACCCTGACAATTAAGACTAAAAACCCCCGCGGCGGATTCTCCTAGGCCAGACCCAGCCGCCGGCGAATCAAGTTCTCCACGCCACCCACGGCGACGAGCGACTGTGCCACCGATCCCAGCGCAGCAAATGGGAACTGCTCGCCGCGCCAATGGATCGTCCCCGAGGCGAAGTCGATCACAATTTCGTCTTCCGGAATAATCGTTTTTTGTCCGCCGGCGATCGGCTGGGCGAATTGCTCCTTGAGCCGGACCACCAGCTCCGGGCACTCCACACACGGATAGCCGGAGTTGAAGGCATTGCGCAAATAAGTCTGCGAGAAGCTGCCGGCAATGACCATCGCAATGCCTTTAGCGCTGAGGGCGGTCACGGCTTGCTCGCGGCTGGAGCCCGTGCCGAAGTTGAAGCCGCTGACGACGACGTCCGTTGCCCGCGTCCGCGCGGCGAACTCCGGATCATAGTTCTGCATGACGACTTGCGCCATCTGCTCCCTCGGCACGTCGTCCTTATAGGTGTACTCCTTGCCGTAAATCCCGTCCGTGTTGAGATTGTCCTGCGGGAGAAAAACGAGCCGGCCGCGCAGTTCGCGGGGGAAACCCGGGAGGATTTCTACTTTTTCCGTGGCCGGTGCGGATGCACTCACAAAAACTTCGATGCGGCGCGTGACTTCCCGCCCTTGCCATTCCGCAGGCCCGCGGATGTAACCCGCGACCGCGGAAGCCGCCACCACGGCGGGGCTCGCGAGGTAGCACAGCGCATCGCGCGAACCCATGCGGCCTTTGAAGTTGCGGTTCGTCGCCGATATGCCCACCTCACCCGCCTCGAGCAGACCGGTCCCCAGCCCAATGCACGGGCCACAGCCGGGAGAAAGCGCCACGGCTCCCGCCTCGAGCAGTGTGTTCCAAATTCCCCGGCGTTCGGCTTCCGCCTGTACTTCAGCGCTCGCGGCCGCCAGATAGAACTTCACCTGCGGCGCCACTTTCTTGCCGGAAAGCACACGGGCGGCTTCGGCCAAATCCTCCACACGGGAGTTCACGCACGAAACGAGGTACGCCTTCTGAATCGCCACGCGCCGCTTTTCCATCTCCGCAAGTGACGTCATCTTCCAGACGGTGTCCGGACCGGAAATGTGCGGCGTCAACTCGCTCAGGTCGAGCGTGATCCGCGCGGCATAGGCGGCATCCGCGTCGGGCATCGGCGGCGACGCGGCCCAGGCTCTCAAGTCTTCCTCGCGGATGCGATCGATTCCCGCGGCCGCGAGCTGTTCGCGGCGTGATTTCAGATAGGCGAGTGTCACTCCGTCCACCGGAAACCAACCCACCAGCGCGCCCCACTCGGTACTCATGTTCGAAATGGTGAGCCGCGCGTCCATGCTCAGGCTGGCGATGCCCGGGCCGGTGAACTCTACTGCCGCATTCAACACCTCTTCTTTGTTGTACAGGCCGCAGAGAGTGATGATGACGTCCTTGCCGGTCACGCCGGGCGCGAGCTTGCCCGTCAGCACCACCTGCACGGTGCGCGGAATCTGCCACCAGGTTTCACCCGTGGCCCAAATAGCTGCGGCGTCGGTGCGCACCACCGGTGTGCCCACGGCGCCCAGGGCACCGCACATGTTCGAGTGGGAATCGGAAGCGACAACCAACGAGCCCGGCGCGACATAACCTCTCTCGACCATGATCTGATGACCGATGCCTGTGCCCGCCGGGTAGAAGTCCACGCCGTGCGCGCGCGCGAACAGCTCGATGTTGCTGTACTTGAGGAGATTTGATGCTTCGGTGTTCTGGATGTCGTGGTCAAGGGCGAACACGGGCTGGCGAGGGTCGTGAATCCGGCCAGCGCCAATCGTCTTGAACTTTTTCATCACCGCGGACGTGTTGTCGTGCGTCATCACATGCCGCGGACGGATGGAGATGATGTCCCCCGTGCGCAGCGGGCGCTTCGGCCCGTCCGCAAGATGCGCCTGCGCGATTTTCTCAACGATCGTCTGGCCCATTCCTAACCTCACTTCTTCCTGCTCCGCGGAGAGCGGCCTAGCGCTTTCCTGCTTTGCCTCCCTGTTTGTCTTTCCGCTTGGCCGACTTCTTTGCCCGCGCGTCCGACTTCGTCAGAGCCATTAGCTTGCTGACGGAGCCCAGCTTCTCCAGGTTCCAGATGGCGTCCGTCAATTTCTTCTTCGCTGCTTTCGACAGCACGCCTTCGGCAAGCGCCGCGAACTTCTCTTCCACCTC
>JACOSF010000229.1 GCA_016179005.1 Acidobacteriota bacterium
GCCGAAGACGATTAAGTGGGAGTTCGTCAACCTGATCGAGCCGGACCCCATGCGGCGCGTCAAACTGCGCATGACCAGCCAGAAGCTCGAGAAACTTCACCCCGCCGACCTGGCCGACATCATGGAAGAACTTTCGCCGGCGGAGCGTGAAGCCATCATCAGCTCTGTGGATGAGGAAACCGCCGCGGAGGCGCTGGCCGAACTCGACGCGCGGCTCCAGGCGCAGCTCGTGGAAAAATTGGACCCGGAAAAAGCCGCGGACATCATCGAGGAAATGGCTCCCGACGAGGCTGCCGACCTGCTGGCCGATTTGTCGCCGGAGACCTCGCAGGAAGTGCTGGCGGAGATGCCGCGGGCCGAAGCGCAGGAGGTGCGCGAGTTGTTGCGCTTCGAGGAAAACACCGCGGGCGGATTGATGAACACGGAATTCGTCTTCGTGGGCGAAGAGGCGTCGGTGGAGGAAGTGGTGGAGTGGATGCGTTCGCTGGAAGTGGACCCCGAGCACACGGACTCGGTCTTCCTCATCGACAAGCAGGCAGCGTACTCCGGGGTGGTTTCCGTTGGGCGGCTGGTGCTGGCTTCCGCCGGGCAGAAGATGAACGAGCTGAGATCCGAACTGATGCTGTCGGTGAAGCCCGGCGTGGAGGACGTGGAAGTGCTGGAGCTGTTCGACAAATACAACCTGCGCAGCCTGGCGGTTGTGGATGAGCAGAAGCGGCCGATCGGGGCCATTACCGTGGACGACGTGGTGAGCAGGTTGCGGCAGGCATGACGCCCCTTCGGCAAAAACTCGGGAGGTTCGGGGAGTGGCTGATGCACAGCAGCCCGGCGCAGCGCGCGCGGCGGATGCGGCGAAGGATTATCCTTCTTCTCGCCGTGGTGGGCCCCGGGGTGATTACCTCCAATGTGAACAACGAAGCGGGCGGGATTTACACCTACTCGCTGGCGGGGGCGCAGTTCGGGTACAGCGTGTTGTGGGCGCTGGTGCCGATGGGTTTTGCGCTGTTCGTGACCGAAGAAATGTGCGCGCGGATGGGAGCGGTGACGGGCAAGGGACTTTCCGACTTGATCCGCGAAGAGTTCGGATTTCGCGTGACGTTTTTCGTGATGTTCGCGGTGCTGCTGGTGAACCAGGGCAACGTACTGGCGGAGTTTGCGGGCGTGGCTACGGCCATGCAGTTGTTTGGCGTGAGCAAATACATCTCCGTGCCCATTGCGGCGATTCTGGTGTGGGTGCTGGTGCTGCAAGGCTCTTCGCGCTGGCTGGAAAAAATCTTCATGTTTTTCTGCCTGGTGTATTTCGCGTACGTCATCTCCGCTGTCTTCGCCAAGCCGCACTGGCTGATTGCCGCGTTGAACCTGCTGCCCACGCCCGTCCTGCAGTTTGCGCCGGGGTTCAAGCAATGGGTTTCGCCGGTGCCGCTGACCACGGCGTACCTGGTGATTCTTGCGGGTCTCATCGGTTCCACGATTGCGCCGTGGCAGCACTTTTATTTGCAGTCGGCGGTGGTGGAAAAGCGCGTGGGCCCGCGGCAGTACCGCCAAACGCGCCTGGACGTGATGGTGGGGACCATCACGGGCGTGATCATCATTTTTTTCATCATCGTGTGCACGGCCACCACGCTCCACGCCGTGGGACGCCACACCATCACGGATGCCGGAGAAGCGGCACAGGGCCTGGTGCCGCTGGCCGGACGGTGGGCCGGCGCGCTCTTCGCATTGGGCCTGCTGAACGCGTCGCTCTTCGCTGCGTCCATCCTGCCGCTTTCCACGGCCTACGTGATCTGCGAAGGGCTGGGCTTTGAATCCGGCGTGGACCGCAAATGGAAGGAGGCGCCGATTTTCTACTGGCTCTACACGGGCCTGGTGGTGGTGGGCGCTGCGTTCATTCTGTGGCCGGAGGCGCCGCTGGTGCTGATCGCGGTTCTTTCGCAGGTGGCCAACGGCATGCTGCTGCCGTTCGTGCTGATATTTATTTTAGTGCTGGTGAATCGCCGCGACCTGATGGGGGAACAGACCAACAGCCGCACGTACAACGCGCTGGCCTGGGGCACCACGGTGACGATGATCGTGATCACGCTGGTGTTGGTGTATCTCTCCATCTTCACGCCGTCGGCGTTGCAGGGCACGCCGGCCGCGCGGTAAGCTCGGCTGGTTGCGCGGGGCCGGGCAGTGTGTTAACTTTACCTTATAAAGGTGCTTTGATCTTTCTGCAGTGCAAGTGATGGGAAGGCAGAACCCGAGATCATATCCGTGAAAGTATTCGAGTCGTTAAAGGTCGCCAACCGCGAAGAAGAACGCCTCCTCGGCGAGATTGACCCGCATCGCCTGCCGCAGCACGTGGCCGTGATCATGGACGGCAACGGGCGCTGGGCGCAACGGCGTCACCTGCCACGCATCGCCGGGCACCGCGCCGGGGTCAAGGCCGCGCGCGAGATTATCGAGACGTGCGCGCGGATGAAAA
>JACOSF010000230.1 GCA_016179005.1 Acidobacteriota bacterium
CCGAGGACAACCTCGGTTTTGTCGAGCAACTGCAACGCGCGCTCAATCCGCGCACGGCCCATCCACGGCGAATCGGTGCCCGCGATGACCACTTTCTCCACGCCGGCGCGCAACTGCTCGTCCATCGCGTTGCGCATGCGCTCGCCGAGGTCGTCGCCGCGCTGCGTGACGACTTTCCAATTCTTACCGAGGCGCAGTCGCATCCCGAGACGCCGCGCCGTGGCGCGGTCTGCCGCCACGTACAACCACTTTTGCGCGCCGGGCACAGCGCGGACCATCGCCACCGTATCCCGCACGCACGCCGCATGCACTTCCGCCGCCTGGCGCGCGCTCAACGCGCCGATGAGTCGCGTCTTCACGCGTCCCGCCACCGGCGGCTTGCAAAACACGATCACTGCGTTGTGCGCCATGATTCCTTTAGAAATGAAAATGGGGTGGAATCTTGCGATTCCACCCCGCAAAGAGATTATCCGTTCAGATGAACAGTTCTTCGTCCTGCTGCTCGCGGGCGCGCTCCGGCGAACGCCGTTGCCCGCGGAGGAAGTCCAAGCCCACCTTGATGCCTTTGACGAACGCGGTGGCCTGGCGCACCGGCCGCAGCACGCTGGCCTTGAACTCTGTCCCTGCGCTCTCGATTTCCTCGATCGCGCCGGTAAGGATTTGGTCGGCGCGGAGCACCTGCATGCGCAGGCGGTCGATCGCCTCGGTGAAGACGCGGTCAATCTTTTCCGTCTGCGCCCGCGCCAGGCGCGTGATTTCAGCGGCATCAGCCGCGGCGCTGGAGATCTGCGGCCCCGCCTCTTCGACCACCATGTGCAGCCGGCTCAGGATGGGATCGATCCGCGCGTGCAGGTCCGTGGCGATGCGCGTCATCCGCTCGTTCATGCTCTTCACCTGCAGGAACATGCCGAGCAGGATGAGCATCTGTCCGATGATGGCCACCGCCGCCAGAGCAATGAAAAACTTCAGCCAGGGATCCATTCAGCCGCCTTAGTGGGCTTTAACCTTTTCGCGGTAGGCGTCTTTGCCGGCGTCCACCGCGGCTGCGATCTGTTCCTTCTGCGACGCGAGGATTTCCTTGCTGCGCTCGACCATTTCCTCGGCGCGCTCGCGCAATTCCCGCGCTCTCTTTTGCGCGTATTCGCGTCCGCGATCGGCCTGGTCGGCCAGATATTCCCGCGTCTCTTCGCCGGACTTGGGCGCAAACAGAATTCCCAGGAGGGTCCCGATGCCCAGCCCGACCAGGAAATAACTCACTTTGGAACCGGTGTTCTCGCTCATGACTTCCTCCCCGCGCCACACTAGCATACGCCTGTTGCGCAAGCAAGGATTCGCGGTGGATTCCTATTGGTTACCGATGACGCCGTTTTTACTTAACACTGTTTACCAAAATGCGGGTTAGCGATGCAGATGCTCGTACACGCGCCGCGCCTGCGGGCGCGTGGCCACGGCGGCGAGTTGCTCCACGCTGGCGTTGCGCAGGCCGGCCTGGCTGCCAAACTTGCGCAGGAGTTTTTGTGCGGTGCGCGGGCCCACGCCGGGGATGTCGAGGAGTTCGCTGTGCAGTTGGCGCGCGGAGCGGCGCTGGCGATGGAAGGTTACGGCAAAGCGGTGCGTCTCGTCGCGCACCTGCTGGATCAAGTGGAGGATGGGGGAGTGTCTTTCGAGTCGGATGGGTTCGTTCTCCTGACCGAGCACAAAGATAATTTCTTCCTTCTTGGCGATGCTGGCCACGGGCTGGTTGATAATCTCCAGACGCTCGAGCGCCGCCGCCGCGGCGTGGAGCTGGCCAATGCCGCCGTCAATCAGGATCAGGCCCGGCAGCGGCTTTTTTTCGTCCTGCAGGCGGCGGTAGCGCCGCCCGACGGCCTCGCGCATGCTCAGGAAATCGTCGTTGCCGGCCTCGTGCCGGATGATGAATTTTCGGTAGTCGGACTTTTTCATGCGGCCGTCTTCCCACACCACCATCGAGGCTACCGTGTCCGCGCCCTGGATGTGCGAGATGTCGAAGCTCTCGATGCGTCGCGGGGTCTGCGGAAGTCCCAGCGCCGTTTCCAGCGCTTCGGCAATGGCCTTCGACGCGGGCTTCAGCACGCGGAAGCGCTGCTCGAAGGAATGCTTGGCGTTTTTCTCCACCAGTTCAAGCAGCGCGCGCTTTTGCCCGCGCTGCGGCGTGAGGATTTCCACGCGCCGCCCGCTCCGCTCGCTGAGAATGCTTTCGAGCAACGCGCGGTCCTCGAATTCCATGGGCACGTGGATCAAGCGCGGCAAGTATTCCGCTTCGAGGTAAAGCTGCTTCAGCAACGAGGTCAGGAACTCGGCCGGCTCGAACTCCTCCAGCTCTTCCCAGTAGAAGTCGCGGCGGTCCATCACGCGCCCGCCGCGCAGGTGGAAGAGGTTCACGGCCACCTGTGGGGGCTCGGCGTACCAGGCAAGCACATCGGTGTCGTCGCCGGCGGCCGCGGCGATTTTTTGCTTCTCAGCGATTTCTTCGAGCGTGCGGATCAGGTCGCGGTACGTCGCCGCTTCCTCGTAGCGTTCCTCTTCGGAGGCTTTGGCCATGCGCTCTTCGAGGCTGCGCGCCAGATCGTGCCGCCGCCCTTCGAGGAAGAGGCGGACGTCCCGCGCCGCTTCCGTGTAGCGCTCGTCGGCGACGAGTCCCGGCACGCATGGCCCGAGGCAGCGATGGATGTAGTACTGCAAGCACGGCCGCGGGTGCGCGCGCGTCAGGTCCACGATGCACGAAGGCACCAGGAACCGCTTGTGGATGAAGTGCACCAGCCGGTACGCCAGGCGGGCCGGAAAATACGGACCAAAATAAATCGACCCGTCTTTTTTCAGGCGACGCGTGACGTACACGCGCGGGAATGTTTCGTACGCGGTGAATTTGATGTAGGGGTAGGTCTTGTCGTCGCGCAGCAGCACGTTGAAGCGCGGCTTGTGCTGCTTGATCAGGTTGTTCTCGAGCGCCAGCGCCTCCTTCTCGTTGTCCACCACGATGTAGGCGACGTCGGCGATTTCCCGCACCAGCGAGCCGGTTTTCGCATCCAGCGTCCGCGACTCCAGGAAATACGATTTCACGCGGTGCCGC
>JACOSF010000231.1 GCA_016179005.1 Acidobacteriota bacterium
CTGCGAGCGGGTGCAGGCGTGCAGGAAGGAGCGGTCGGGATTGCCCTGCACACTGACGCCTTGTACGTCGTAGCGGATTTCCAGGTTGGTCTGGCCAGGCTCGACGTTGGATTCCACCGGGCGCGGTGCAGCCCCGGACACTTGAGGCGGAGGCGCCTCCTGTTTTTGCTGCGGATCGCCGGTGGCTGGCGTCCCGCCCTGCGGGACCGTCGCTTTCTTCTCGGCGGGCGCGGGGGAGCCTCCTGACGCGGGCAAACCGGAGCCCGCGCCGCTGCTCGCAATGGTCTGCGCCCCCACGGCTGCGCCGCAAGCCAGAGTCAACAGAAGAAGGAACACCAGCAACCGGACCGCCAGGGATTGACTGCAAAAGCGCAGTCGTGAAGATTGACTGCAAAAGCGCAGTCGTGAAGATTGACTGTAAAAGCGCAGTCGTAAAGATGGACCGCAAAGTGCGCAGTCGTATCGCGGTTTCATGATTCCACCCCGCTTTTCGGATTTGACTGCGAACACCGCAGTCGTGAAGATGGAAGGGGTCGAAAGTCCAACGGCGTAGCGCATTGTTCGAGCACGATTCTCGACCTCAGTGCCGTTAGCGACAGCTTGGCCGCGGAGAAGAAATCCCCGGAAACTTTAGCTCCAAGGCCTGTTGGATCTGCGTCGAGACAGTCTTAGAAACACACCCCACTCAGTGACGGCAGTAGGCTGTCACTCCCTCAATCTCTTGTCAACTGGAAATTGGACTTTCCGGGACCGCGGGAGGCTGCAAGAGTTTGCATCTACAGGAGATTTACGTGCATGTGGCCCGCCGCGCCAGTTTTATATCCCGGCCAGTTTTCACGCACCGGCCGGATAGCAGGAATCTGCCAGCAACGCGGAATTGCAGAATTTCAGTCCTGATTCTCTCAAATGACAGAAGGACAGACGAACGGTGCGATGAAGCCGGGAAAGGCGAGAAAACTCCTTCGCTACATTCCCTCGTAGTTGGGTCCGCCGCCGCCTTCGGGCACCACCCAGTTGATGATCTGGTAGGGGTCCATGATGTCGCAGGTCTTGCAGTGGACGCAGTTCGAGGCGTTGATCTTTAGCTTCAGCTTGCCGTCTTCGCGCGCCATCTCGTAGACCGCGGCGGGGCAGAAATACTCGCAGGGGTTGCCGTACTCCTGCGGGCAGCGGGAGATGCAGATGTCCGGCTCGAGAATGTTCAAGTGGCAGGGCTGGTCTTCTTCGTGCCGTGTGCCGGAGTGATAGACGTCGGTGAGCCGGTCAAAGGTGAGCTTGCCATCGCCCTTAAAACGCTCGCCGCCCGCCAGCGGCGGGCCATCGAGTTTGTAATAGGCCTCGTGGCCGGCATGAGCCCGCATGGGATCGACGAGTCCTCGGCCGCCGGAAATCTGCTGGAATGCAGCGTGGATCATGCCCATCCACACGCCGTTGTGGAAGCCCTGATGGAAGTTGCGCACCGCCCAGAGGTCCGGCTTGATCCAGCTCGCCTCGACTTTTTTCTGGAACGACGACAGCGTTTTCGCGGACGCGTCGCCGGACTTCAGGGCATCCAGGATCGTTTCCGCGGCGAGCATGCCGCTCTTGATGGCCAGGTTGATGCCCTTGAGCTTTTGCGAGTTCAGGAAGCTCGCTGAATCGCCGATGATGAGCCCGCCGTCCACAAAGGTGCGCGGCATGGAGTACCAGCCGCCCTCGGGCAGCGTCTTTGCGCCGTAACGCACCAGCTTGCCGCCCTCCAGCATTTTTTTCAGAAACGGATGCGTCTTGAATTGCTGGAACGCTTCGTGCGGGTCGAACAGCGGGTCGTGATATTCGAGACCGAGGACGAGGCCCAGCGACACGCGGTTCTCTTTCATCCCGTAGATGAACCCGCCGCCGTACATCTTCATGTCCACTGGCCAGCCCATGGTGTGCGCGACGAAGCCCGGCGGCACGTGCCCCGCGGGAACTTCCCACAGCTCCTTGATGCCCAGCGCGTAGATTTGCGGGTTCAGGCCGTCGAGCTTGTACTTGCTCACGAGTTGCTTGGTCAGCGAGCCGCGCGTGCCTTCGGCCAGCACGGTGACCTTGGCGCGCAGCTCGTAGCCCGGCGTGAAGTTGTCCTTGGGCTGGCCGTTCTTGTCCACGCCCTTGTCTTCCGTGATGACGCCGGCAATGCCTTCGCCTTCGTAAATGAGATTTGCGCCGGCAAACTGGGTGAAGAGGTTGACGCCGGTCTTTTCCACCAGCCCGCCGAGCCATTTGGTGAGCTTGCTGAGCGAAATAATGTAGTTGCCGCGGTTCTTGAACGGCGGCGGCGTGATGGGGAAGCGGAGCGCAGATTTTTCCGTGAAAAACATGACGCAGTCATCGGTCACCGGCGTGTCGAGCGGCGCCGACGTTTCAAAGTCGGGCACCAGTTCCTTCAGCCCGCGCGGGTCCATCACCGCGCCAGAAAGCTGGTGCGCGCCCACCTCGCGCCCTTTTTCCAGCACGTAAATGTTTTCTGTGGATAGCTCGGGTTTCGCGCCAGACTCGTTGTGCTGACGGATGAGATTGGACAAGTGTAGCGCGCAGGCCAGCCCCGCCGGCCCCGCTCCGACGATGAGAACATCCGCGTCCAGTTTTTCGCGTTCCGGCATAGCGCGGCCATTTTAATTGACCGCGAGCGCTAAGGCGAGTAGTCTCTCCGAGGCTCGGGCAAGTTCACCACTCATTCATACGTAGTCTTTTACGACGACGAGGAGGAAATCCATGCGTCGCTTTCTGTTTGTACTGCTTGTGTTGCTGTGCGCCGCCGGCACCGCGGCTGCGCAGTCGGCCACTGCGGTGGACGAGAATACCGAGACCATCAAGGCGCTGCTCGAGCGCATGGCACGGCTCGAGAAGCGCATCGCTGAGTTGGAGGCCAGACAGCCCGTCGCTGCCGCCGGTGCGCCCGCGCCCTTCGCTGGCGCTCAGGACAAGCCGGGCGCTCCGACAGGTGCCGACCTAAAGGTCGCCTCTACATCGCCGGCTGCGGAAAAGCACGAGCAAGGTGGAATGTCCCACCCCGGCATGGGGCAGGGAGGCGTTCCTCCGCCGACAGGCGAGCATGAGGCGACATATCCTTCGTTGAAAATCTCCGGCTTTGCCGACATCAATTTCTCCGCCACCGACGAAAGCAACGTGAACAGCGGCTTCAACCTCGGTCAGCTCGTACTGCATATGGCTTCGCCTCTTTCGAAGAAGGTGAGCTACTTCGGCGAGATGAGCTTCACCGCTACGGCCACCGGCTACAACCTGGAGGTGGAGCGCTCCATCATCCGTTACGACTACAACGACAACTTCAAGCTTTCCTTCGGGCGATATCACACGCCGGTGAGTTACTGGAACACCGCGTTCCATCATGGATCGTGGCTACAGACCACCATCAGCCGTCCGGAAATGATCAAGTTCGGCAGCCGCCTGCTTCCCGTGCACTTCGTCGGCTTTCAGGGTGAAGGCGACATCCGCAGCGGCAGCGCCGGCCTGGGGTACAGTGCCGGCGTGGGCAACGGCCGGGGGTCCATCATCAGCCGTGGCGGCGACGCCGGCGACGTGAACAACAATCGCGCCTGGCTGATCAACCTGTATTCGCGGCCCACACATCTGTACGGCCTGCAATTCGGCGGCACGATCTATCGCGATAAGCTTTCTCCCGGGCCCGGTCAGCGCTTCAATGAGTGGATCAGCTCGGCGTACCTGGCGTGGACGCGCGAGACGCCGGAATTCCTGGCGGAGTTCTCCAACGTGCATCACTCCGACGTGAATACGAGTCGAAAATTCAACACGCAGGCATTCTACGTGCAGCTTGCTTACCGGCTGCCGTTCTCGGAAAAACGCTGGAAGCCGTACTACCGCTTCGATTACATCAACCGCCCGGCCACGGAGCCGGTGCTGGGCATCACCGATTTCATGAGCTCCACCGTGGGACTGCGCTGGGATATTTCGGATTACGCGGCCTTCAAGGGCGAATACCGAAACACCAAGAAG
>JACOSF010000232.1 GCA_016179005.1 Acidobacteriota bacterium
GAAGCGCGGCATCGAGAAGGCCGTGGAAGTGGCGTGCGAGGAAATCAAGAAGCTGCACCGCGACGTCAAGGGCGACATGATCGCGCAGGTGGGCACCATCTCCGCGAACAACGACAAGCAGATCGGCAGCATCATCGCCGAGGCCATGAAGAAGGTGGGCAAGGACGGCGTGATCACCGTCGAAGAATCGAAGACGATGGAGACGACGCTGGAGGTCGTGGAAGGCATGCAGTTCGACCGCGGCTACCTCTCGCCCTACTTCGTCACCGACCCCGAGCGCATGGACTGCGTGCTGGAGGATGTGCGCATCCTGATCCACGAGAAGAAAATCAGCTCGATGAAGGACCTGCTGCCGTTGCTGGAGCAGATCGCCAAGATGGGCAAGCCGCTGCTGATCATCGCTGAGGACGTGGAGGGCGAGGCCCTGGCGACCCTGGTGGTGAACAAGCTGCGCGGGACGCTGCAGTGCGCCGCCGTGAAGGCGCCGGGCTTCGGTGACCGTCGCAAGGCCATGCTCGAAGACATCGCCACCCTGACGGGCGGCAAGGCCGTTACGGAAGACCTCGGCATCAAGCTGGAAAACGTGAAGGTCGAGGACCTCGGCAAGGCCAAGAAAATCACCATCGACAAGGACAACACCACGATCGTCGAGGGCAGCGGCAAGCCCGGCGAGATCGAGGGCCGAGTGAAGCAGATCCGCGCGCAGGTGGAAGACACCACTTCCGATTACGACCGCGAAAAGCTGCAGGAACGCCTGGCCAAGCTGGTGGGCGGCGTGGCGGTGATCAAGGTGGGCGCGGCGACAGAAACCGAGCTGAAGGAAAAGAAGGCTCGCGTGGAAGACGCCATGCACGCTACTCGCGCGGCGGTCGAAGAAGGCATCGTGCCGGGCGGCGGTGTGGCCCTGCTGCGGTGCGTCGCAGCGCTCGATAAGCTGAAGCTCCACGACGACGAACTAATCGGCGTGAACATCGTCAAGCGCGCGCTGGAAGAGCCCATGCGCCAGATTGTCCAGAACGCTGGGCAGGAAGGCGCCGTGGTAGTGGGCAAGGTCCGCGAGTCGAAGGAAGATAACTTCGGCTTCGACGCCGAGACCAGCGACTACGTGGACATGATCAAAGCCGGCGTAATCGATCCGGCCAAGGTCACCCGCCTCGCGCTGCAGAACGCGGCGTCCATTGCCGGCCTGATGCTCACCACCGAAGCGCTGGTAGCAGAAATCAAGGAAGACGACAAGAAGGCCGCGGCAATGCCCGGTGGGCACGGCGGCGGCATGGGCGGAATGTACTAAAAGCAGGGATCGGGGACCGGGGGTCAGGGATCAGGAATCAGGGAAAACAAAACCCCGGCTCGAAGGCCGACTCCAAATCAAGGGGCGCGATGCAGGAATGCAGAGCGCCCCTTTTGTTTGCGTAGAATGGGCCGAATGCGAGGGCATTCTGGCAACTTGCCTGGTGGACGGGCGTCGGGTATAGTCCACTGCTCGGTTGTGTTCCTCCCAGGAGAATAACGCCATGCCAGGAATGCTCAGCAAGATCCTTCCGCGCGAGGAAACCTTCTTTCAAATGTTTGTCGAGCTGGCGGAGAACATCCATGCCGGCGCGAAAGCCATTTTGGACCTGCTGGAGAATTTCAGTAATGTTCCAGTGCAGGTGGAACTCATCAAGAGCCTGGAACACAAGGGCGACAACATCACCCACGCGGTGATGAAGCGCCTGGACCAGTCGTTCATCACTCCGTTCGACCGCGAAGACATCCACGAGCTGTGCAGCCAGATTGACGACGTGCTGGACTTGACCGACGCGGCGGCGAGCCGGCTGGTGACCTACCGGGTGGAAAGCATCCGGCCGGGCGTGGTGGACCTGGCCAAGGTCCTCGAGCAGGCCACCCGGGAGGTCGTCGCGGCCGTCAGGCAACTTGAAAAGCACAACCACATTCTCGACCACTGCATCGAGATCAACCGGCTGGAAAACGAAGGCGACCGCCTGAGCCGGGCGCTGATCGCGCTGCTCTTCGATGAAGAGAAGGACCCGGTGCAGATCATCAAGTGGAAAGAAATCATCGAAGTCCTGGAAACGGCCATTGATAAGTGCGAGGACGTCGCCAACGTGATTGAGTCGGTGACGCTGAAGAGCGCCTGAGCCCTCGCCTCCCATGAAACACTACCCAGCGCCCGCGGGCCGCGACCCGCGAGGGGCACCCTCCGCGGAGACACGGAATGGATAGCAGTGCGCTGCTGTTCGTCATCATCGGGATTACGCTGCTGTTCGAGTTTTCGAACGGCTGGCACGACGCGGCGAATTCCATCGCCACCATCGTATCGACGCGCGTGCTCAAGCCGTTGCCCGCGGTGGCGTGGGCGGCGTTCTGGAATTTCGTTGCGGCGTTTACGTTTGGAACCGCAGTGGCCAAGACGATGGGCAAGGGACTGGTGCACCTGGACATGGTGAACCAGCAGGTGCTGCTGGCGGGGCTGCTGGGCGCGATTCTGTGGAACCTGATCACGCTCTACCTGGGAATCCCGACGAGCTCGTCGCATGCGCTGATGGGCGGCTACGGAGGCGCGGCGGTGGCCCGAGCGGGGTTTGGCGCCATCATTGTTTCGGGCTGGACCAAGCCGGTGATTTTCATATTCATCGCGCCGTTCATCGGAATGTTTGTGGCCATGATCGTGACCACGGCGACGATCTGGCTGGTGCGCAAGCAGCTGCCGAGCCATGTGGACCGGTGGTTTCGCCGCTTGCAGCTTCTTTCCGCGGCGGGCTACAGCTTCGGGCACGGCACCAACGACGCGCAAAAGGGTATGGGCATTATCACGGCCGCGCTGGTGTCCAGCGGAGCATTGTCGAAGTACGATGTGCCCTTCTGGGTGGTGATCGCGTGCCACGCCGCGATCGCCGGAGGCACCATGGCCGGGGGCTGGCGCGTGATCCGGACGATGGGACAGCGCATCACCAAGCTGAATCCGTTCGGCGGATTCGCCGCGGAAACGTCGGCGGCCATCACGCTGTTCGGCACGGCGGAATTCGGCATCCCGGTAAGCACCACGCATACGATTACCGGCGCGATCATCGGCGTCGGCTCGGCGCGACGCCTCACAGCGGTGCGCTGGGGCGTGACGCGGCGTATCATGAGTGCGTGGGTGCTGACGATTCCCGGAGCGGCGCTCTTCGGGGCGCTACTGTACGGTCTGCTGATGAATGTGGGTAACTGAAATGTGGAAAGAAACAAACGCGTTCGCCACGGTCGAAGAAGCTCTCACGGAATTCCGCGAGGGGCGGATGATCGTCCTGGTGGACGATGCGGACCGCGAAAATGAAGGCGACCTGACCATGGCCGCGGAGAAAATCACGCCGGAGGCCGTCAATTTCATGGCGAAATTCGGGCGCGGGCTGATTTGCCTGGCGCTGACCGAAGAGCGCTGCGAAGAACTCAGCCTGCCGATGATGTCGCCGCTGAACACCTCGAACTACGGCACGGCGTTCTGCGAATCCGTGGACGCGCGGAAGGGCACGAGCACGGGCATCAGCGCACCGGACCGCGCCACTACGGTGCTGGCGGCGATTGATCCGAAAACGCGGCCGGCGGACCTGGCGCGGCCGGGCCACATCTTTCCGCTGCGCGCGCGGACGGGCGGCGTGCTGGTGCGCGCGGGGCAGACGGAAGCGTCGGTGGATCTGGCGCGCATTGCAGGGATGCAGCCCGCGGGCGTGATCTGCGAAATCATGAATGACGACGGCACGATGGCGCGCACGCCGCAGCTCATCGAGTTTTGCAAGCAACACGGGCTGAAGCTGCTGACCATCGCCGACCTGATCCGCTACCGCATGCAACACGAGCGGTACGTGAAGCGGCTGGCGGAGTCGGATTTGGAGACGCGCTACGGAACGTTTCGCATGATTGCGTACTCGAGCGAGGTGGACAACGAAGTGCACGTGGCCCTGGTGCGCGGAGACTTGCACGGAGGCGAGCCGCCGCTGGTGCGCGTGCACTCCAACTGCCTGACCGGCGACGTCTTCGCTGCAATGAGCTGCGACTGCCACGAGCTGATCGAGCAGTCGCTGAAGAAAATTGCCGCGGAAGACCGCGGCGTGTTCGTCTACCTGCACCACACGGGCCGCGGATTCGGCATCGAGGTGCCGGTGGAGGAGCCGGGGGCCGCGGCGCGCATCCGCTATCACGCGCGAGGACAACTGGACCGCGACGTCGCGCGGCAGCGCATCGTACAGCACGAGAGCGGCATCGGCGCACAAATCCTGATTGACCTGGGACTGAAATCGCTGCGCGTGCTGACCAACCATCCGAAAAAAGTGGTCGCGCTGGACGGCTACGGCCTGACCATCACCGAACAAGTCCCCATCTCGCTGACCAACTTCCAAAAGACACACCAGGTCCTGTGAATACGCTGAAACGAATTCTCTTCGAGCTGCTGTGGATTGGCGTGGCTGGTGTGTGCGCGTGGTTTTTCCCGAAGACGGTGCTCGTGATTGTGGCGTTCGGCGCGGTGGCGACGATTGCGCTGCGCATGGTAGAAAAATCGTTCGAGTAGCCGCAGTTCAAACAGACGAAAAACGAAAAGCGAAAATCGAAAAACGGGCAGAAGCTCGCCTTTGCGGCTTGGGAGTGGGTGGTACAACCGTGATGTAAGGACGGATCTTGGCGAGGCGTTTTTTGGTGAAGCCCGGGACAGCGAGGAGATCTTCGACTTTGCGGAAGGGGCCGCTCTTCTCGCGGAAACGCACGATGGCTTTCGCCGCGGTGGGGCCGACAGTGGGGAGTTGCTGGAGTTCCTCGACGGTGGCGGTGTTGAGGTCGAGGGGTTTGGCAGGGGGAGTTTTCTTCGATTGCGCTGCGGCGAAAGACAGCGAGGCCAGGCAAACAGCAAGAGCTGCAACGAACGCGAGTTTCCAAGCCGTTTTCATGACAACACCGGCACGAGAGATGCCCGGCTAAAGCCGGTCGCTACATAGGCCATGAATGCCCGCCTGAAGGCGGGCGCTACAAAGGCTGGCCGTGGGGGTCGCGGATTTCGAGCGGGCCGAAGAGCGCGGTTTGCTCCTCGACCTGCGCGCGGTCGCCGACGACAACGATCTGCGCGTTGGCGGAATCGAAATGCTTGCGCGCGGCGGCGAGGACTTCGGCGCCGGTGAGCGCGTGAACATTGTCGCGATACGTCTCAAGATAATTTTCCGGCAAATTATTCAGATAGACGGTGGCGAGCTGGCCGGCGAGGCCGTCCTGGGTGGCCAAGCCGAGAGAGAACACGCCGCTCAGATACAACTTCGTGTCGTTGAGCTCGTCGTCGCCGACGGGCAGCGCGCGCATGCGGTCGAGCTCATAAAAGATTTCGGTGAGCGTGGCGGCAACGACATCGTTGCGCACGGCCGCGGCGGCGGTGAAGTAGCCGTGCTGGCGGAGTGCGCTAACGGCGCTGCGCGGGCTGTAGGTGTAGCCCTTCTGCTCGCGAATGTTGATCACCAGGCGCGAATTGAACGCGCCGCCGAAGACGGCGTTGGCGAGCAGCAGCGGCATCCAGTCGGGATGGTGGCGCGTGATGGCGAGGTTGCCGACGAGCACCTGTGCCTGCACCGTGCCGGGCAAATGCACGAGATGCACGCGGCGGCCGCGCATTTCTGTCAGCGCGGGATAGGCAGGCTCCGGGGCCGCCGGTGCGCGCCACGAACCGAAAGCGCTCTCGATCTGCCCCATCATACGGTCGGCAGAAAACGCGCCGACGGCGAGGAAGAGCGCGTCGCCGGGCGCGTAGAGCTTTTTGTAGCAGGCGACGATCTGCTCGCGGCGGTAGGCGGCGACCTGGGCCTCGGTGGGCGCGACCGTCGCGTAAGGATGCGCGCCGAAGAGCACCTGGCGAATGCGCTCGCCGGCGAGGAAGCCGGGCGTGGCGCGCTCAATCTTGACTTCTTCGAGGCGCTGGCGGCGCTCGCGCTCGAATTCCTCTTCGGGGAAGGAAGCGTTTTGCGCGAGGTCCGCGGCGAGCGCCAGAAGCTCAGCGGAAAATTCACTGAGGCCGGAAAAAGAAATCGCGGAGGTGTCGGCGCCGGCGGAAGTGGAAAGGTCCGCGCCCATGCGGCGGAGGTCTTCTTCAATCTGACGCAGCGAGCGCGACGTTGTGCCGACGCGGACCAGCGAGGCAGTCATCTCCGCGAGGCCGGCGGTTTCCTGCGCAGTCGAGGCGTTGCCGCGGCGGAAGAGGAGTTGCGCGTCAAACTTGGGAATGGTGTGCGATTCGACGAGCACCACCTGCATGCCGTTCGCTAGCGTGCGCTGCGTGCGGCGCGGCCAGACAACCGGGCGCTCGGGAGCAAGCGCGGGAACGGCGGCGAGATTGTCGAGCGGAGCGGTGGCCATCAGGCAGCCCCTTTTCCCGCATGCGCGACCGGGCGGCGCTCGACGATGGCGCGGTTGCTGCGCACCAAATATTTTTGCGCGGCCGATTGAGCCTGTGCAGGCGTGACGTCGAGGAAGCCGTCAAGAATGCTGTTGACGAGTGCGGGGTCGTCGTCGAAGAGCGTGAAGCACGCCAGATAGTGCATCAGGCCGAAGCGCGGCATGTAACCGCCCATGCCGGCTTCGAGCGTGGAATAGTAGTCGGAGCGGAACTTCACCTTCAGCGGGGCCATCTCGTCCGCGGCAATTCCCTTCTCCTGCACTTCGCGGATGACGTCATCGTACGCGGCGATGGTGTCATCCACGGAACATTCGGGCTTGTGAAGAATGGTGGTGACCATAAGCATGGGGCCGTTGTAGTCGAAGACGTCGCCCATGGGATAGTGGATGCCGCCGGAAGTTTCGACGGCAATCTGCTTGTCGTGGACGAGCGAGCGAAACATGCGTCCGGCGCGGCCGCCGTGCAAAGCCTGATCGACCATGGCGAGGGCGTGCCAGTCGGCGGTGCGGCGCTTGGGGGCGTGGTAGCCGACGGCCAGAGCCGGCAGCGTGCCGAATTTTTCTTCCACCAAGCCGCGGCGCTCCTCGGACTGCGGAGGCTCGCTCGCGTCCACGGCAGGCGGCAGCTTGCCAGCGGGGATGGACTCAAAATATTTTTTTGCGAGGCGGAAACCTTCTTCCGGCTTCACGTCGCCGAGCATCAGCAGCACGGCATTGTTGGGCGCGTAATAGGTGCGGAAAAATGTCTGCACGTCGGCGAGCGTGGCGGCGTCGAGGTCGCTGAAGTCCCCGTAGAAATTGTGGGCGTTGGCCCAGTTGCGGTTGGCAACGGGCGGCAGGTCGAGCCACGGAAAACCGCCGTAGGGCTGGTTGAAAACGTTGACGCGGACTTCTTCCTTGACGACGTCGCGCTGGTTGCGGAGATTTTCGTCGTCCACCTTGAGGGCGCGCATGCGGTCGGCTTCGAGCCACAGAGCGCGCTCGAGGGCGTTGGAGGGCACGGCTTCGAAATAGTTGGTGACGTCGTAGCGCGTGGAGCCGTTGAGGACACCGCCGGAAGAATTGATGAGCTTGATGTGCACCATTTTGCCCGCGTTCTCGGAGCCCTGGAACATCATGTGCTCGAAGAGATGCGCGAAACCGCTGCGGCCTTGTGGCTCGAGCCGGAAGCCGATGTTGTAGTAGACGCCGACGGTGACGAAGGGCGCGGCGTGGTCAGGCGAAATCACAACGCGCAGGCCGTTGTTCAAAGTCGTGCTCTCAACAGGAATCTGAAGTTTGGTCAAGTCATTCTCCAATGCGGAAATCAGAAAATAGAAAAGAGAAAATAGGGAAAAGCACACCACAAACCTCGGCGGGCTTTGAATGGCCCACAGGAATCACATGCGAAGCCTCTTTTCTATTTTCCATTTTCTATTTTCGAACTCCCGCAATGCGCTTGGTCGAATCATCGTTCACAATCTGCTTTAAGCGGCGCAGTGTGGCGCCGTTGTCGGCGGACAAAACGCGCGCGCTGAGCAAAAGCATGGCGGCGTGGGCGGCGCGAAACTCCGGCGCGAATTTCCGCAGCGCGGCCATGTGCTTTTCGACCGTGGAAAAATCGCCGCGGGACACTGGGCCGCTCCACGAAGCTTGCGGGCCGAGCGTTTCCAGATTGTGAAACATTTGCCGGGCCATGCGCAGAAGGTTGCGCTGCGCCTGCTTCCTCGGAAAACCCAAGGCGACCAGCAACTGCGTGCCACCCTCGATGAGCGCGAGCACGTGCGTCGCGGCAAACGCGCCCGCAGCATGATACGCAGGTTTGGCCTGCGCGGGAATCTCAATTGGAATGCCGCCCAATTGCCGAGCGATGCGTCGCGCCATGCGCACGGCGAGCGGATCGCCTTCCACGGTGAAGGTGACGCCGCGCAAGTCGGGGATGGCGCGGGCGCTGAAGGTCTGGAACGGATGCATCGAGCCGACCGCGGCGCCGAGGCGGGCGAGAGGGGCGAGCGCGCGGGAATCGATGGCGCCGCTGGTGTGCAGGACGATTCTGCCGTGTAGCGGCGGCTTTACGCCGCCGCGGCGCGGGGGCCAACCCGGCGATACAGAGCGCGGGGATAAACCCCGCGCTACATTTGCAAACATCAGAGAGCGCGGGGATAAACCCCGCGCTACATTCGCAAACATCAGAGAGCGCGGGGATAAACCCCGCGCTGCATTTGCCAATCTTGCGGACGTTGCGGCGATGGCGGAGTCGGGCGTGGTGAGCAGAATTACATTTGCGGAGAAAATTGCGGGCGTGAGTTGCGCATGCCGAGCGCGCACCCCACGCGTCCGGCACCGATGATGGAGAGGCTCATCGCCCGAGAGGAAGGCATAGAGATGATAGAATAACGTGTTTCGTGCGTTTCACAAAAACCGGCCGTGCAGATTTTCCTCACCGTTTTCCTCGGAATTGTCGCGTCGCTGTGGATTCTCCAGGCGATTCGCGCGGCGCAGGGCATGCGCAGGATGCCGCGCCTGCGCGACATCCCGCCGCTGGCGGATCCCGACTGCCCGTTCGTCTCCATCCTGTTCTCCGCGCGCGACGAGGAGAAAAGGCTGCCCCGCGCGCTGGCTACGCTGCTGGCGCTCGATTATCCGCGCTACGAAGTGGTCGCCGTCAACGACCGCTCGATGGATTCCACCGGTCGCCTTCTTGACGAAGCCGCCGCGCTCGATCCGCGCCTCAAGGTGATCCACATCACCGAGCTGCCGCCGGGCTGGCTGGGCAAGCCGCATGGTTTGCGAAAGGCGTATGAGGCTTCGTCCGGCGAGTGGCTCATCTTCACCGACGCCGACGTGCGCTTCGCCTCCGACCTGCTGCGCCGCGCTCTAGCACTGGCCCGCCAGAAAACTCTGGCGTACTTATTCCTGCTTGGCCGGTTTGACGCCACCGGCTTTTGGGAAAATACGATCGAGGCCCACGCAGGCCTGCTGCTGGCGCTGCTGGAGCCCTGGCAGATCGGGAACCCGCGTTCGCATCGGTACGGGGGCGCGGGCTACTTCCAGATGCTCGCGCGATCAACCTACGAGGCTATCGGCACACACCAGCGATTGGCCATGGAAGTGATGGATGACATGAAGCTGGCCAAGCTGGTCAAGCGCAGCGGGGCGGCTTCCTGCGTGGGGGTGGCGGGGGAGCGAATTCAAGTGCACTGGATGGAGGGGCTGCTGGGAAGCATCCAAAACCTGGAGAAAAACATGTTCGCCGGGTTCGAGTTCCGCGTGTTAGTGGTGGCCCTGGCCGTCTTGGCCATCCTGGCCGCAAATGTATTGCCACTTGCAGCCCTGCTCTTCACCTCCGGCTGGGCTCGTGCGCTTGCGGGCCTGGCGACCGTGACTCCGATGGTCATGGTTGCTTCGCTTGCGCGCCGCTTCCCCGAAATGAGCCTCTCGCCGCTGTTTGCCCTGACGCTTCCGCTCGGCGGGCTGGTGTTGGCCTACATGCTCCTGAACTCCACCGTGAAAACCCTCCGCCACGGCGGCATCACCTGGCGCGGCACGTTTTACCCGCTCAAGGAACTGCGCAAAGGAATTGTGTAAAGATTAGCTTAAGCGTTGGGGAAATTCTCCGAAGCACACGCGCCAGCAAGGGTATTAGCGCTCGTCCTCGTGTAGACCTGTACCGAACAATATCACTGCAGGAATATGAGCACCTATGTCTGTCTGGCCTTCGAAACGGCCAAACATCCCCATTCCACGGTAGCCTGCAACGGTCCTAGAATTGAATTCTGCGGCAAGATTCCCTTCGGAATCGTAAAGGAAACCGGAAACGCGAATCAATCGCCTTACCTCCCCCGAATATTGGGCGTTCTTGGCACGAGTACTTATTCCAAGTCGCCCTCTCGCTGTTGAAGCTCCGAATAATGCGGGACCGCCTCCAGCTAGTATGAGCGGCGTGGAGATATTGTCCACGACCTTATACCTGTTCGGCGTCTCCAGATTAACTTCCTCTATTGTTAGTATTGGCGAACTAAATCGGTCGAAAAGGATTGTTCGGGGGCCATTCGAAATTAGCGACGATGTGTTTCTAGGGTCGGGGTTGATAATTCCTCTTTGCACCGTTGCTAACAAGTGACCTTCAGAGTCAAATACATCACCGTCGATTCTCCAAGTTCCATCATCGGAAATGGAACCAGTAAGCGAGTTCCCTTGCGCGCGAAAGCGAAAATCGTGGACAAGGCATGTGCCAATTTCAAAAAACGTTGCGCTTTTCGAGAATGGAAACACAAGATTTGCGATTTGAGCAGGTGGTGGGCTTGCTTCCTCTCTCTGTTTATTAAGCCTCAGATATTGTTCAGCAGCGTTCCTCTCACCCGCCGTCAGATCGGACATCTTGAGGATGAGTTCTGCCTCTTGAATGGCAGCCGAGTACAAGCCCAAGGCTGAAAGAGCGGACACTCGGTCAAACCGCCCAGTCTTATCATTGGCAGGGGTTAGGGAGGCGCTTCTAAGCCTTGTGACTTCAGCCCTCGATAGAGTCTGAATCTCCCTTTCAACCCTCACCCTGTCGTCTTTACTAAAATTCTGCCACCCTCTGGCCAAAATCATCGTTGCAGCGTGGAGGTCTTTGAAGTGTTTGCGGCAGTGGGCCAACGCCAAAGTCGGGAGTGTCTCAATCCTGTGACCAAAAGAGGCCCCCAAGAATGAGGCGGCACCATCGTAATTCTCCAATTCAAAATATCGATTTCCTATTGCCTCGAACACCAAATCTGCGCCATCTTGCCCAGCCGCTTCGATTGATCTCTCCACGCGGGCGCCCATCGTTTCAATCCGGGCTTCCCGAGCGAATGTTCGACTTGATCCATTGAAGAGAGTCGTGAAATTTAGCTTCGCTAAATGCTTGCCGCCATCCTGACTATACGAGATCCACAGCAGTCCGTTCATTCTCCGCCGCATTGCAGCTGCGTAGGCCGACCGTTCGCCCTCGATGACCTCAGGGACTTCTTGCAAATCAAATCGCAAGTTCTCCTGTTCGCCGCGACTGAGAAACCTAAAGAGTTCTGTTCTCAGTCTCGCGCCCAGTTCAATGGGGATTTTGTCACTCTCAAAGTTTCCGACTCCAATCCTGAGAACAGTTCCTCGAGCAACAGACATCACTGGTCCGAAAAACAACACAAGGTAGCTGAGGAACAACAGGGTCACAAAGAGCCACACAGTTCGCTTCGAAACGGCACCACGAATGGAAGTGCCGTAAAAGTTTGCCGTAAAAAATAGAGATAACATCACAAGAGCCCCAAACATTGCCAATAGCCAGATAAGCGTCCGCAGGGGGTAATCTCGACCAGGTGCAAAATGTTCTATAAACCAATCGACCATGTAGACATTATAGCGCGGCATGCGCAAGATGCCAGAGAAGGCGGGGCGAGCATGCCGCCCGGTGTTGCGCTACAAATCCTCGCCGGAAGCCTGCGCACCAGCGGCGGCGGAGAACAACTAACCGGGGTCGGTGAGGGAAGTGAGTTTCAGGGCGCGGAGGCGGTCGCGGAGGGCGGCGGCGCGCTCGAACTCAAACTTTTTGGCGGCTTCGCGCATCTGCGTTTCGAGCTGAGCGATAGCCTGGCGCAAATCCTCGTCGGTCTTGATATTTTCCGGAAGCACATCTTCCAGCGGCACGGTGACGTAGTCGGCTTCGACGATGGCGGCGAGGCGCATGTCCACGGACTTGACGATGCTCTCGGGCGTGATGTTGTTGGCGGTGTTGTAGGCGGTCTGCTTGGCGCGGCGGCGATAGGTTTCGCTGATGGCCTGCTGCATGGAGCCGGTCATCACATCGGCGTAGAGGATGGCTTTGCCGTTGATGTGGCGCGCGGCGCGGCCCAGCGTCTGGGTGAGCGCGGTGGCGCTGCGCAGATAGCCTTCCTTGTCGGCGTCGAGGATGGCGACGAGAGAAACTTCGGGAAGGTCGAGGCCTTCGCGGAGCAAGTTGATGCCGATGAGGACGTCGAACTCGCCGCGCCGGAGATCGCGCAAGATGCGCACGCGCTCCAGC
>JACOSF010000233.1 GCA_016179005.1 Acidobacteriota bacterium
AGCGATGATCTTCCATCGCGGCCGCGAGATGGCCCACAAGGAAGTCGGCCAGGCCAAGATGCAGCGCTTGCTCGCCGACGTCGCCGATCACGCATTGGTCGAGTTCTCGCCGCGCATGGAAGCGAACATCCTGCTGGCCCTCCTGGCGCCCAAGAAGGGTGCCACGAAATCGGCCCAGGCCGGCAGCGAGAAGTCCGGCGCCGATTCCGCTTCGTAGGACAGGCTTTCTAGCCTGTCCGCTCTTGTAGCGCCGGCATCTTGCCGGCTCTCGCGTTTGCCGTTTTTCGATTTCCGTTCTTCGTTTTTCGAAAGGCCCTTATGGCTAAGAAAAAAGTAAAGGCATACAAACGCAAGACGCATCGCGGCGCCGCCAAGCGTTTCAAGGTCACCTCCGGCGGCAAGATTCTTCGCGGGCATTCCGGCAAGCGTCACCTGATGGGCACCAAGAAGCCCAGTCGCATGCGCCGCCTCAGGAAAATGACCGGGGTGCACGACGCCGACGCCGCCAACATCAAGCACCTTCTCCCCTACGCCTAGCTGTAGCGCCGGTCCCGCTCTGCGGGGCTGGCATTGGTAGGGACGCTGTCACGTCGCCGCCGCTTTCGGACTTGGAGGGGCGCTGCTTTTTTCGCCCCGACCGAATTTCGCTTTTCGAATTTCGGTCTTTTCCGTGCTGTCAGGCTCTACGGGTGCCTGCCGGCCGGTGTAGCGCCCGCCTTTAGGCGGGCATCTGTAGGGGCGCCCCGCCTTGCGGGGCCCGCCCCAGTGTTTGGAGACAAACCCGTCGAGTGCCGTCTGTTTTGCGATTTGAAATTTCAAATTTCAAATCTGCACTCCCGCCGGCTCCTCCCTCGTTTGTCTCCCCCGTTGAATCTGTCATCCTGAGCGAAGCGAAGGATCTCGTTTCCTTCCGCCCGCTTTTCGTTCTTCGGATTTTGGTTTTCCGTTTTTCGCTTTTCGTCTTTCGATTTTCGTCTCTAAAGGAGAACACATGCCTCGTGTCAAACGCGGTACCAAGCGCCTCGCCCGCCGCAAGAAAATCCTCAAGCGCGCCAAGGGTTACTTTCTCACCAAGAGCAAGCTCCACCGCTCCGCCAAGGAAGCGGTGGACCGCGCCCTGCGCTTCGCCACCCGCGACCGCCGCGCCAAAAAGCGCCAGTTCCGCCGTCTGTGGATTCAGCGCCTCGGCGCCGCGGCTCGCTTGAACGGACTGTCTTACAGCCAGTTCATGAACGGGCTCAAGAAGGCCGGCATCGGCGTGGACCGCAAAGTTCTCGCCGACATGGCCGTGCGCGACGCCGCCGGCTTCGCCGCCCTCGCCGCCCAGGCCAAAACCGCTCTGGCCTAGCGCTTTTGTAGGGCCGGCCTTCAGGCCGGCATCCATGTGAGACCTTGTCATCCTGCTTGTCCCGAGCGAAACGAGGGAAGGCCCGGCGTATTCGTTGGGCCGAAGGATCTCTCTTGCTTTTGGCTTTTCACTGGCTGCTGACAACTGTAAACTGACAACTTCTCATGCCCGTCCCTCTCGACTACACGCGCCGCACCCTCGACGACATTCATGCCGGCTCGCCCGAGTATGTGCAAAAACTTTTCGCCGATCTCCGCGCCGATTTCGACGCCGCCTCGGCCGCCGTCGATTCCGCCGGCGCCTGGAAACCTCTTCGCGACGCCTGGCTCGGCCGCAAGTCCGGCATTCTTTCCGCCATCACTGACAACTGGCTCAAGCCCGCGCCGCCCGACCTCAAGCGCGCCGTCGGCGCTGCGCTGAATCAGCTCAAGGTCCACGTGGAAGCGGTCATCGAAGCCCGCCGCCTCGCCGTGGAGTCCTTCGCCGAAGAAGCCGCTGTCGCCCGCGAGCACGCCGATCTTTCGCTCCCCGGTGTCGCGCGTCGCATCGGCACGCGCCACATCCTCCGCCAGACCATGGACGACTTCGAGCGCATTTTCCTTTCGCTCGGTTACACCGTCGCCTCCGGCCCGGAAATCGAAACGCCCTACTACAATTTCGAAGCGCTGAACATTCCCGAAACCCATCCCGCGCGCGACACCATGGACACCTTTTATCTCGACCTGCCTCCGGGCGCGCTCACGCAGTATCTCTTGCGCACGCACACTTCGCCCGTGCAGGTGCGCACCATGGAAAAGCAGAAGCCTCCTGTGCGCGTCATCGTCCCCGGCAAGGTCTATCGCCGCGACAATCCCGATTCCACGCACTCTTACATGTTTCATCAGGTCGAAGGCCTCGCCGTGGACACGGACATCACCTTCTGCGAATTTAAGGGCACCATCGAATATTTCATCCGCGAATTTTTCGGCCCCAAGGTGAAGACGCGCTTCCGCCCCAGCTACTTTCCTTTCACCGAGCCTTCCGCGGAGGTGGACGCCTCCTGCATCTTCTGCGACGGCGCCGGCTGCCGCATTTGCAAATTTTCCGGCTGGATCGAAATGTTCGGCTCGGGCATGGTGGACCCCGCCGTCTACGGCTTCATCAACTACGACGCCAAAAAACTCTGCGGCTTCGCCTTCGGCCTCGGCGTGGACCGCTTCGCC
>JACOSF010000234.1 GCA_016179005.1 Acidobacteriota bacterium
GCCAGCTCCAGCGTCTCGTTGAACTCGACGAAGTAGCAGCCCCGGCCCAGCTCCCACCACTGATATTTGTCCTCGGGGTTGGGCCGCAACGGCGTCACCGCAATGCGGCCCGCGGGCATGTATTCGCCGCCGCCGAAGTCCACGCGGCCAGTGGGGTCCAGCGCAAATACGTTCTTCACCGACAGGCCTACGGCATAGCCGTGGACCTGGTGCTTGGCGCTGATCATCCCCGTCACGCGCGTTGCTGCTTCCTTGCCACTCAGCGGTTCCATGCAGTGTTCTCCTGCGCTGCGCTCTCGACTACGCCCGGGCCGCGCCCACTATAGCGCGCCACGCATTTTGCGACAAGGATGATTCAGGAGTCGGGGACCAGGGAACAGGGATCAGGTACCGCTATCGACTATGGACTATCGACTGCCTCAAGCGGTTTTATCCTTCGAGTAACAAATCTCCTTCAGGCTGCACTCCACACAGCGCGGCTTGCGCGCCGCGCACACCCGCCGCCCGTGCCAGATTAACTGGTGCGAAAACAGAATCCAGCGGTCCTCGGGGAGCACCTGCATCAGGTCCTGCTCGATTTTCTTGGGGTCCCTCTGCTTGGACAGGTCCAGGCGCTCGGAAAGCCGCATCACGTGCGTGTCCACCACCACGCCAGAAGCAATTCCGAAAGCCGTGCCCAGCACCACGTTAGCCGTCTTGCGCGCCACGCCGGGCAGCATGAGCAGCTCGTCCATCGTGCGCGGCACTTTGCCGCCGAACTCTTCCACGATTTTCTTGCTCGCGCCCATGATGGATTTTGTTTTGTTGCGGAAAAATCCTGTTGGACGGATGTCCTGCTCGAGCTCGCGCGGGTTGGCGTAGGCGAACGCTGCGGGCGAAGTGTATTTCTGAAACAGCGTGCGCGTCACCTGGTTCACGCGCTCGTCGGTGCACTGCGCGGAAAGAATCGTGGACACCAGCAGTTGAAACGGGTTCTTGTGCAGCAGCTCGCACTCCGCCGCCGGATACGACGCATCTAACTTTTCCAAAAGGGCGCGCACGCGGTGCGGATGGGTGCCCGTCTGCTCCGCCGGCCGCGCGGGTCTGGTGGTTTTTGTTTTCGCTTTTTTCTTTGCCATCGCCACGGAAATATATCACAGGCGGGCGCAACCGTAGGGGCGGACACGTAGGTTCGCCGCTACGAGGCGAGGAAGGCCAGCAGCTTGCGGAAGGATTTGCCGCGGTGGCTGAATTGATTCTTCTGTTCGCGGGGGATTTCGGCGAAGGTTTTTCCGAGCGGCTCATAGAGGAACAACGGGTCGTACCCGAAGCCGCCCGCGCCACGCGGCGCGTCGAGCAGCATGCCTTCCACAAAATCCGAAAACACCGCCACGACTTTTCCCGCCTGCGCCAGGACCTGTATGCACACGAACCGCGCCCGGCGTTCCTCGCCGCTTTTCCCACGCAACTCTTCGAGCAATTTGTTCACGCGCTCGGCGTCGCTCGCGCCGGCGCCCGCGTACCGCGCGGACTTCGGCCCGGGCGCGCCGCCCAGAGCGGGCACGACGAGTCCCGAATCGTCGGCGATCACCGGCAGCGCGCTGTGCCGGCTGTAGTGCAGTGCCTTACCCGCGGCGTTTTCCGCGAACGTCAGATAAATTTCTTCAAACGAGGGAAGGGAATCGAACTCAGGAAAAAGCTGCAACTCGATGGGATGGCCCGCGGCCAGCGCCTGGTACTCGCGCAGCTTGCCGGGATTGGACGACGCGACGACGAGCCTAACGGGGCTTGGCACTGAAATCCATTTGCAGCAGGGCCTGCTGCTGATCGGTCATGTTGCGGATTCCCGCCGAGGCCAGCACCAGCAGCCGCTGCAAATCCTCGATGGAGTACGGGCGGCCCTCGGCGGTGGCTTGCACCTCGACGAACTGCCCGCTGCCGGTCATCACCACGTTCATGTCCACTTCGGCATGCGAGTCTTCTTCGTAGTTCAGGTCCAGCAGCATTTCGCCGCCGACGATACCCACGCTGGTGGCCGCGATGGTGTCGCGCAGCGGAAGCTTTTTCAGAATCCCCGCCGCCACCAGCCGCTCGAGGCCCAGCGCCAGCGCGATGAACGAGCCGGTGATGGACGCGGTGCGCGTCCCGCCGTCGGCCTGAATCACGTCGCAGTCAATCCATGCGGTACGCTCGCCGAATTTCTCAAAATCCATCACCGCGCGCAGCGAGCGCCCGATCAGCCGCTGGATTTCCTGCGTGCGTCCGGTCTGTTTTCCGCGCGCGGCCTCGCGCGGCGTGCGCTTGTCGGTGGCGCGCGGCAGCATGCCGTACTCGCTGGTCACCCAGCCCTTGCCCGAGCCTCTCAGGAACGAGGGCACGCCCTCATCCAGCGTGCACGTGCAGATTACGCGCGTGTTGCCGATTTCGATGAGCACACTGCCTTCCGCCGTGGTCACAAAGTCCGGCGTTAGCTTGATGGTGCGCAATTGATTCGCGGCTCGTCCGTCGGATCGCAGAGGAGGCTCCAGTAGCGGCGGCTTCACGCCGCTGGCGGCGCGATACATGCGCCGTTACAGCAACAGCGGGGGGATAAACCCCCCGCTACGGCAGTTTGACCGCACCGCCTGTGGCTGTCAACTTTCCCGGTGAGGGCTTCTCCGGCGCAGGTGGCTGGGTCGCGGGCGGCGCGAGCGTAAAATATCCGCCCAGGTCCAGATGCCCGGCCAGCGTCTCCGCTTCCTGCCCGTGAATCAGGATTTTCAGCCGCGTACATCCGGGCACGTTGGCCTCCAGCGTCCGCGCTATGGACTCCGCAGCGCGCTGCTCGCTGAGGATGCCGCTCGGCGTGCCGGTGGAAAGTTCTCCGGAGAAATCGGCAATCGCCGTGCCATCTTCCAGTAAATAAAACTCGAGCAGCGTCGCCTCGGATGGCAGCGTGCGCAACTCCGGCGAGGGCGGCCCGGCGATGAGCATGTTCAGCACCTGCTTGGCGCGTTGCACCGTTTCCGCGGAAAGCGCCAGCGCGACTTCCACCGGCTGGAGCGCTCCGGGCGTTTCCACCGACGCCCAGAAGATTTTCGCTTTCACAGTTTTGTCGCTGGGCGTGGCAATGGGCGGCTGGAGCACTGCGCGCCGCGACTGTTCTTCGGTCTGCGCCGGCTGCGCCAGGCGCAGGACGCGATCGAGGAGCCCGCGGAAATAAATCGCGCCGAGCGCCACACCCAGCAGCAGCACGGCTACAAAAATTTTCACGGCCCGCGACATCAGATCACTCCCGCTTCGTACGCCGCTTTGAACGCCGCCACCGCGCGCGCCACGGCCTCGGCCAGCGCCGGAGTTACCTGGTCGAGCGGCTTGCGGTCTGCCACGGCCACGCTGCTCAGCTCGACGGCTACCGCCGGCGAGGTCACCGAGCGCAACTGGCGCACGGCCACGGCCTGCGGCACTTCCGCCGAGCCGCGCAGTTTTTGTCCGAGTTGGACCTGGATGAGTTCCGCCAGCTTGCGGCTCTGCGCCGCGTAAGACTGTTGCGCGTCCTGCCAGCGCACCAGCGGGCGTCCCGAAGCTTCGGGACCTGGTTTTGTGTCGCTCGCGGGCGCGGCGGGCATGTAGAACGCCATCGCCGTCCCCGCTGTTCCGATCGACGAAACGTGCAGGCTGATGAACACCGCGCCGTGTTGCGCGTTGGCCATCGCCGCGCGCTCGTCAATCGTCGGACCTTCGTCCGCCTGGCGCGTCAGAACCACGCGGAAACCCTGCTGCTCGAGCTGTGCCTGCACTGCTCGCGCCAGCAAGAGCGTTACCTCTTTTTCGACGATGCCGCTTTCTCCGCGCGCCCCGCTGTCGGTCCCGCCATGGCCGGCGTCGAGCACAACGACGCTCAGC
>JACOSF010000235.1 GCA_016179005.1 Acidobacteriota bacterium
GTAGATCATCTCCGCGCCGCGATAGGCGGACTTGCCGATTTCGCACATGCCGATACAGCCGTCCACGCAGGTGGTGCACATCCCGCTGAACGGGCTGACGGAATCCTCGGTGCGATTCTTGGAGAGTGTTGCGGCGGACGAGTTCAGTCGGGAATAGGTCATTTCATTTCTCCTGCTGGGCGGATTTCACCGCGGAAAGTTTTACTGGGACATCACTGCGAAGCGGGCCACCGATTTCACAGGCGTGGCACGGGTCGAGGAAACACATGGCATCGTCGTAAGTCTGCATGCAGACGGTGGCGAAATTGAGGCAGCCGTTGCAGAGCGTGCTTTCGGCCGAAGCGCCATGGCAGCGCAGCTCGCAGACCGGGCAGATATAGAGGCACGCGCCGCACTGGCGGCAGAGCGAGCTGGTCATGTCGAAAGGACGAGAGACGTGGCGCTTGGCGCCGCGGCCGGCAAAGCCGATGGCGCCGGCCATCATCTGCTCTTCGCACATGCGCACGCACAGGCCGCACTGGATGCAGTTGTCGTGCTTCGGCGCAAGACGCTCCTGGCGCATGCCGTACTTGCTGGCGAGGTCCTGAATGGTTTTGGATTGCGGGCAGGTGGCCACGTACATTTCGAGGAGCAGGCGGCGGGCTTTTTCTACTTTGGCGGAGTGCGTCTGCACGACCAGGCCGTCTTCGGCGGGCAGAGTACACGCGCTGAGCATTTTGGTACGGCCGTTGCCGTTGGCGCTGGCGACTTCGACGACGCAGAGGCGGCAGGCGCCGTAGGGCGTCAGGCCGTCGTCGTGGCACAGCGTGGGGATGGGGATTCCGAGGAAGCGCACGGCGTCAAGGACGGAAGTGCCGCGTTCGACTTCGACCGAGATGCCGTTGATCTTTAGAGTGGGCATCGGATAACTCCGAAACTCGAAAAACGAAACTCGAAACTCGAAACTCGCTTCCCCTCAGTGGTGCTCCTTAGCTGACCAACACCGCCTTAGGATTGCAGACTTCCAGGCACGCGCCGCACTTGATGCACTTGCCGTTGTCAATCTCGTGGACTTTTTTCTTTTCGCCGAGGATGGCGTCGGTGGCGCAGACCGCCACGCAGGCGTGGCAGCCGTCGCACACGGTCGGCTCAATGCTGTACACGATCAATTCTTTACAGACCTTGGCCGGGCAGCGATGCTCGCGAATGTGCGCGAGGTATTCGTCTTTGAAATAGCGCAACGTGGTGAGCACGGGGTTCGCCGCGGTCTGCCCGAGGCCGCACAGGGAGGTTTCCTTCATCACCCAGCTCAGGTCGGCGAGCAGCTCGAGGTCTTCTTCTTTGCCCTTGCCGGCGCAGATGCGTTCGAGAATTTCGCGCTGGCGCTGGGTGCCCTCGCGGCAGGGGAAACATTTGCCGCAGGACTCTTCTTCGAGGAACTCCATGAAGTAGCGGGCCACGTCCACCATGCAGGTGGTTTCGTCCATCACCACCATGCCGCCGGAGCCCATCATGGAGCCGGCCTTGGTGAGCTCTTCGTAGTCAATGGGCAGGTCAATCAGACTTGCGGGGATGCATCCGCCGGACGGCCCGCCGACTTGCACGGCTTTGAGTTCGTTGCCCTTGGGGATGCCGCCGCCGATGATGTAGATCATCTCGCGCAGGGTGATGCCCATGGGGACTTCGACGAGGCCGGTGTTGTTGATTTTGCCGACCAGGGAAAAAACCATGGTGCCCTTGCTGCGCTCGGTGCCGATCCCGGCGTACCAGTCGGCGCCGCGATTGATGATCTGCGGCACGCTGGCCCAGGTCTTTACGTTGTTGATGATGGTGGGCTTGCCCCACAGGCCGCTCTGCACGGGGAAGGGAGGCCGCGGCGTGGGCTCGCCCACACGCCCTTCGATGCTGGCGATAAGAGCAGTTTCCTCGCCGCACACAAATGCGCCGGCGCCCTGCACCACCTTGATGCGGAACTTGAAGCCGGTGCCAAGGATGTTTTCGCCGAGCAGGCCAAGCTCTTCGGCCTGGCGCAATGCGATGCGCAAGTGTTCGACGGCCAGCGGATATTCCGCGCGGACGTACACGTAGCCGGTGCCGGCGTCCAGCGCGTACGCGCCGATGATCATGCCTTCGATGATGCTGTGCGGATTGCCTTCGAGCAGGGAGCGGTCCATGAACGCGCCCGGGTCGCCTTCGTCAGCGTTGCAGATGATGTATTTGGGCGTTGCCGGATTGGCGCGCAGGGCGGCCCACTTGACGCCGGTGGGGAAGCCTGCTCCGCCGCGGCCACGCAGGCCGGAGCGCCTAATCTCCTCGACAATGGCCTCGCCGGGCATTTTGTTGCGCAGTACTTTGGCCAGCGCTCGGTAGCCGCCGACGCGCAGGTAGTCTTCAATCTGGCGGGGGTCGATGCGGCCGTTATTGCCGAAGAGCACGCGCTGCTGCCGCGCGTAAAAGGGCACATCGTTTTCGTGGAGGACGCGCTCGCCGGTCTGCGGGTCCTGGTAGAGCAGCTTTTCGACGGGCTTGCGGCCGTTGGTGGCGCTGCCGACGATGGCGGCGGCATCGCGGGAGGTTACACGGTTGTAGAAGATGCCATCCGGCCAGACGATCATCACCGGGCCCTTTTCGCAGAAGCCGTGGCAGCCGGTGCTCTTGACATCGATTTTGTCTGCGAGGCCGAGCTTTTCGAGATTCTTCTTGAGCCCGGCAATGACGTCGTGGGCGCCGCTGGCGGTGCAGCCGCTGCCGGCGCAGACCGTCAGGCAGGGCTTCTGCGCGTCGCGGCCCGCAAGGCAGCCTTCGCGGAACTGCTCCAACTCACGGATGGATTCGAGCTTCGGCATCCGATGCCTCGTCCGCCGTGGCCGCCGGACGAGCCTCCTTGCTCTGGTATTTCTTCAACATCCCGCGGACCTTGGCCTGCGTGAGATTGGGGTGGGTGTTGTCGTCCACGCGCACCACCGGGGCCAGCCCGCAGCAGCCTACGCAGCGCACCGAGCGCACCGTGAACTGCATGTCCTGCGTGGTGCCAGGGGTGGACAGCTTGAGGTCGCGCAACATGCGGTCCAGCACGCGCGGCGCCCCGCGGACGTGACACGCGGTCCCCAGGCAGACCTGCACGACGTGCTTGCCCACCGGCTCCAGGCTGAAGCAGCTATAGAAGGTCGCCACCTGATAGACGTCGGTCATGGAAATGTCCAGCTTGGAGGCGACACGGCGCAGGGCAAACTCCGGCAGGTAGTGATATTGCGTCTGGATTTCCTGGAGCAGAGGGATAAGGCTGTCGCGGGTCTCTTCAAAGTCCGCAAGGACGGTTTCGAGCTGAACGGAATCCTTTTCGGTTGCGGCTACATGCGTGGTTAGAGCCACGA
>JACOSF010000236.1 GCA_016179005.1 Acidobacteriota bacterium
CCCGACCCGGTACGGTTGCGCACACCGGTGGCGCGGCCGGTGATCCGCATGGGACAGTTGCGCGCGGTGCAGCGCGCGGCGTACTTCCGCCCGGGCGCGCGGCGGCGCGTGTTCATCCTCGACGGCGCGGAGACCATGCGCAGGGACTACGCCAACATTTTCCTGAAAATCCTGGAAGAGCCGCCGGAAACGGCCACGCTCATCCTGCTGGCGTCCAGCGCAGACCTGCTGCTGCGGACGATTCAGTCGCGCTGCCTGCGTTTTTACTTTGCCCCGCTGCCCATGGAGCAGGTAGAAGGATTCCTGAAGCGCCGCGCAGACCTGAAGCCCGCGGAGCGGCGGCTCGTGGCGCAGCTTTCGCAGGGAAGCATCGGCACGGCCCTGGCGATGGACCTCGAGGAATCGGCCCGGCTACGGCGCGACGTGCTGCGCGTGGTCGAGCTGGGCGCGGCGGGCAAGCCGGCCGGAAAGCTCTTTGCCATGACGGCGCAACTGGCCAAGACAGAAAAGGTGCCGTTTGAAAACATCCTCGACTTGTTCTATAGTTTACTCACGGACCTGCTTGAGTTGTCCTGCGACGCCAAGAACTCTGTTCTGCGGAATCCGGACCTCCGGCGGGAATTGGAGGCACTCAGCGCGAAGGCCACACTCGAATGGGTGAGCCAAGCGACCAGCCGATTGGACCAATTGCACGGCAGGTTGAGACGCAACGTCAACCGCCAGTTGGGTCTTGAGAATATTGCCGTATCACTAGCCGGCCGCTGAGCCCACCGGCAGGCCAAAATCAAAGAGCTGACGCCCGGGGAGGGTTTCATGCATCCAAAGAAAGAGTATCGCAATGATCCCGGTGGAACTATGGAGAAGGAGCACGTGATGGTGAACCGAAAGTTGATTCGTCCGTCGCTGACGGACGTGAAGGAGCAGATGACCGCCCGGCCGCAGGTCGCCCAGCAGGTGCAACCGCGCAAGAAGCCGACACCGCCGGAGCAGACGTTTGCGGAGAATTTCTATTACGTCAAGCAGATGCAGTCGCGCGTGCCGGTAGCCGTGGTCCTGACGGACGGCGAAGTGCTGAAAGGCACCGTCGAGTGGTACGACAAGGACTGCATCAAGCTGACCCGCAACGGCAGCCCGAACCTGCTCATCTACAAGCACTGCATCAAGTATCTCTACAAGGACGGCGAAGAGGCCGCGCAGGGCGGTTCGAACGGGCAGTGAAGCAGGGTGTGGGATGTAGGGTTTAGAGAAAACCAAAGGACCCAAGTCTGCGGCGTTGTGCGCGAGAAGCGCGCCGTTCAGTTTTTCGTTGATCGCCTTCCAATTGAAAAAGTGAGGAGGGCCTTCGCGACCAGAAGGCCCGTAGTGTCGCGGACGTCGCATTCGGCGACGGCCGTGGTGCGCCCTTTGCGAAGCACGCGCGCCTCGGCCAGGATGGTACCCTTCTCCACCGGCTCGAGATAATTAATCTTCATTTCAATCGTCGCAAGACGCGTGCCGCGCGGCAGGAGCATGTAGCAGGCCACCCCCGCCGCGGTGTCCGCGAGCGCCGCAAGAATGCCGCCGTGCACCACGCCGTGCACCTGACGGTGCTTCGAGCGCACGCGCAGGAGCACCACGGCGCGGCCCGGCTCGGCCACCTCCAACTGAAAGCCGAAAAGCCGGCCGGAATTGCTTTCACGCAAGCGCCGGGCGAATTCGCTTTCTGCCATGCGCGCGAGTTTGGATAAGGGGGTGCGCATGTCAATAGGCCGTGAGGCCGCCGTCGAGCGGCAGGGCGGCGCCGGTGACAAACGCGGATTCGTCGGAGGCAAGATAGACCGCCAGGTGAGCGACGTCTTCCGGCTTGCCCAGGCGACCAAGGGGGAGCAGGTCGCGCCGCGCCTGGCGCGCGGCTTCCGGATCGGGCTGCGAAGAAAAGAGGCTGTCCACCAGTTCGGTCTCCACAATGGTCGGGCAAATGCAGTTCACGCGGATGTTCTCGTGCGCGTGGTCGAGGGCCATGGCCTTCGTCAGTGCGATGACGCCCCCTTTCGATGCCGTGTACGCCGCGCGGTTTTTCATGGCCACAAGGCCGAGAATGGAAGCGATGTTGACAATGGAACCGCCGCCGCCGCGGCGCAACTCCGGCAAAGCGGCGCGCGAAACAAGAAACGTGCCTTTCAGATTCACGGCCATGATGTGGTCCCACTCCGCTTCCGTCGTGCCGTCTGCGGCTGCCACCAGCAGCGCGCCCGCGTTGTTCACCACGATGTGAAGGCCGTGAAAACATGCCGCGGTGGTTTCCATGGCATGCTGGACGCTTCCGGCGTGTGTCACGTCACATTCGACCGCGAGCGCTCCCGCGCCGGACTGGGCGATTTCCGCAGCGACGTCGTTGAGCGGGCCGGGACGCCGGCCAGCGACCGCGACGTGCGCGCCTTCGCGGGCAAACGCCAGCGCGCAGGCGCGGCCAATGCCGGTTCCGCCGCCGGTAATCAAGGCTACTTTGTTGGCAAGTCGCAGCACCCGAACCCGCTCCTCGCGCGTCCAATGAAGACGTGCGAATGTAGCACCCGCTCCGGCCCGACAGCAAGGCAGCTTGCGGGAAGTGGCGCGCGAAAGGTAGAGTCGAAACGATGAAAATCGGGATCACCTGCTATCCGACGTACGGCGGCTCGGGCGTAGTGGCTACCGAGCTAGGCATGGAGCTGGCCGCGCGCGGGCATGAGGTTCATTTCATCAGCTACGCGCCGCCGTTCCGCTTGGATACCTCGAACGACCACATCCATTTCCATGAGGTCGAAGTGGCCACGTATCCGCTGTTCGATCATCCGCCGTACGCGCTGGCGCTGGCCGTGAAGATGGGCGAAGTGGCGGAGTCGGCGCAGCTCGACCTTTTGCACGTGCATTACGCGATCCCCCACTCGGTAAGCGCGCTGCTGGCGCGATCCATGGCCGCCTCGCGCAATGCAAAGCTGCCGTTCATCACCACGCTGCACGGCACGGACATCACTCTCGTGGGCGCCGACCGCAGCTACCTGCCGATCACGCGCTTCTCCATCGAGCAGAGCGATGGCGTCACCACCATCTCCACGTACTTGAAAGAGCGCACGCAGCGGGAATTCGACATCAAGCGCCCGATCGAAGTGATCCCCAACTTCGTCAACTGCGACGTCTACCGCCGGCACGACATGCCGGAGCTGCGCGCTGAATGGGCCGATGGTCCCGACCACGGTGCCGCGGAATGGTTGGTGCGGCAAAAGGGCCTGGCGTGCGACGTCCACTTCCTAGGGAAACAGGACCGCGTCTACGACAAGCTCTCCCAGGCGGATTTGTTTTTGCTGCCGAGCGACCTGGAATCCTTCGGGCTGGCCGCGCTGGAAGCCATGGCCTGCGAGGTGCCGGTGATTGCCTCGCGTGTCGGCGGGCTGCCGGAGGTGGTCAAGCACGGCGCAGACGGCTACCTGGTGGAGCCGCGCGATGTGGCAGCGGCGGGCAAGCACGCGATTGAAATTCTCTCCCGCAGCGACCGCGGCCGGGAAATGGGCAAGAAAGCGCGCGAGGATGCGGCGTGGGACTTCTGCGCCAGCAAGATCATTCCTCTCTACGAGAGTTATTACAGCCGGGTGCTGGCCAGCGATGCAGCCGGTGCGTAGCAACCCATCACGGCTTTTGTTCTCACCGCTTGACAACGCTTCCCTGCCGTTGGACGATTCCCCCCGCCCAAGATGAC
>JACOSF010000237.1 GCA_016179005.1 Acidobacteriota bacterium
CTGGGCATCAGCCAGCCCGGCCAGACCATCGTCTGCGGCGACAGCCACACCTCCACGCACGGCGCGCTCGGCGCGCTGGCCTTCGGCATCGGCGCCAGCGAGATCGAACACGTGCTGGCCACGCAATGCCTCCAGCAGTTTCGTTCCAAGACGATGCTCGTGCGCGTGGACGGCAAATGCTCCCGCGCCATCACTGCCAAGGACATCATCCTCGCCATCATCGGCAAAATCGGCATCGCCGGTGGCACCGGACACGTGATCGAGTACGGCGGCGACGCCATCCGCGCGCTTTCCATGGAAGGCCGCATGACCGTCTGCAACATGACCATCGAAGGCGGCGCCCGCGCCGGCATGGTGCCGCCCGACCAGACCACTGTCGGCTATCTCGAAGGAAAGCCCTTCGTCCCGCGTGGTAAGGATTTTCAGACCGTCGCTGACCGCTGGCTCTCTCTGCCTTCCGACGCCGGCGCAAAGTTCGATGCCACTATCGTGCTCGACGCCGCCAAGATTGCGCCGCAGGTCACCTGGGGCACCAATCCGGGCATGGTCACCGACGTCACTGGCCGCGTGCCCGACCCCAGCCAGTTTTCCGATCCCGTCCTGCGCAGCGGCGCCGAAATAGCGCTCGAGTACATGGCTCTCCGCCCCGGCACGCCCATCGTGGACATTCCCGTGGACCGCGTGTTCATCGGCTCGTGTACCAACTCGCGCATCGAAGACCTCCGCGCCGCCAGCCGCGTCGTCGCCGGCAAAAAAGTTTCGCGCACGCTCAAACAGGCTCTGGTCGTGCCCGGCTCGCGCGTGGTCAAAGCGCAGGCCGAAGCGGAAGGACTCGACCGCATTTTCACCGATGCCGGCTTCGAATGGCGCGACGCCGGTTGCAGCATGTGCATCGGCATGAACGACGACGTGCTGCCCCCCGGCGAGCGCTCCGCCAGCACTTCGAACCGCAATTTCGAAGGCCGCCAGGGGCGCGGCAGCCGCACGCATTTGGTCAGCCCGATCATGGCCGCCGCTGCCGCGATCGCCGGCCACTTCGTGGATATTCGCCAGTGGAACGTGCCGTAGCGCAGCCACTCTTGGCTGCGCTCTTGTCGGGCAGAAGTTCACTTTCGATTCTGGGGAATTAGCGAACCATGCAACCATTCCGCACGCATACCGGCCTGGTCGTGCCGCTCGACCGCGCCGTAGCGCAGCCACTCTTGGCTGCGCTCTTGTCACTTTCGATTGTAGCGCAGCCACTCTTGGCTGCGCTCTTGTCGGGCAGAAGTTCACTTTCGATTGTAGCGCAGCCACTCTTGGCTGCGCTCTTGTCACTTTCGATTGTAGCGCAGCCACTCTTGGCTGCGCTCTTGTCACTTTCGATTCGGGGGCATTAGCGAACCATGCAACCATTCCGCACGCATACCGGCCTGGTCGTGCCGCTCGACCGCGTCAACGTGGATACCGACCAGATGATCCCCAAGCAATTTTGCAAGCTACTCACCCGCGAGGGCTACGGCAAGCTGCTGTTCTACGACTGGCGCTATCTGGAGGGCGGCGCGCCCAACCCCGATTTTGTGCTCAACCGCCCGCGCTATCGCGGCGCTTCGGTCCTGCTGGCCCGCGCCAATTTCGGCTGCGGCTCCAGCCGCGAGCATGCCCCCTGGGGCGTGCTCGACTTCGGCTTCCGCGTGCTCATCGCCCCCAGCTACGCCGACATCTTCTATAACAACTGTTTCAAGAACGGCATCCTGCCCATCACTCTCGCCCCGCAACAAGTGGATGAACTTTTCCGTAAGGCCGAGTCCCAGGAGGGCTACCAGCTCTCCGCCGACCTCGTCACCCAGACGGTCTCCGAGGTGTGTGCGTCCCGCACGGGTCTGCGGGACGAGGTGTGTGCGTCCCGCACGGGTCTGCGGGACGACTCCAACGGCCTTCTCTTTCACTTTGCGATGGATCCCTACAGGAAGGAAATCCTACTTAAGGGACTCGACGACATCGCCATGACCCTGCAGCACGAACCGCAAATCTCCGCCTTCGAACTATCCCACCCCGCCACTCCGCAAATCTTCCAGCCCGTGGACCTCTACAACCCGCCCAAGTAGCCGCGCCATCCGCCCGCCGCAAGAAATCGTCCTCGGCTACTACTTCTTGGTGCTTGTCTTTTCTGAAAGCACCCACAGGTCCGGGTCCATCTCTGCCGATTCCGGCCGGGAGGGCAGCTTGATGCTGAACGGCGTCTGCGCTCCTTTCACGAACACCGTCCCGCGGGCTTTCCTGTCCTTCCCGTAGTTCAACACCAGAGGCAGCACCATGAACCAGTTCTCCGGAGCATTGTCCTGATACACCGTGCCCTGAATCATCGCGCTTCCGTCGGGTTGGTCCTGGATTTGATAGGCCATCCGGTACGTTGGATGGTGCGCCTGGAACACCCATTGCCGGAAAAACCAGTTCAGGTCCGTCAGCCCGTACTTCCTTGCGATCGGCGTGCGCACGAAATGCTCGTTCGCCACCTGCATGAAGCTTTCCGTCGTTGCCCAGCCGTCCTTGTGCCGCTTCACAAAGTCGCTCATCATATCGAAAAAGGGCTGGCCATCTCCTGACGAGGGATTGGTGAACAGGAAGTGCAACATCCGTAGCACCAGTGCTCCCTTGTTGTATATCAGCGTGCCGTACGCGTTCAGCGTCTCGCGCGTGCTCAGGCGGTGCCCCAGGATCATGGGACCCACATCCACCAGGCGGCCCTTGCCAATGCCCAATTCGGTCACCGGCGGGTCACTCAGAGACCTACGCAAGTCCTTCATCAGCTCAACCTGCGCGCCATAATTCTCTCGCCGCCCGGTGTAGAGCAGCCCCGAGTACTCCGCGAAGCCCTCGCTCAGCCACTGGTCGCGGTACGACCTCCAGGCCACCACGTCTCCCCACCACTGGTGAGCCGTTTCATGCGCCACAAACACGTACGTGTATTTGCTGGCCCGGTCCGTTGCCGGCATCATGATCAGCGTCGGAAACCCTTGCCCAAAGCTGAACGGATGGAACGTGGCGCTGAACGTCCGGTAGGGATACGCGCCGAACATTGCGCTGAAGTAATTCACTGCGTTCCCCAGTTCGGCGACAATAAAATCTTCTTTAATTGCCTTGATCGATCCCGACAGAGAATTGAATTCAATCGGCAGCTCCACCCCATTCACGTCCAGCTTCCTCTTCTCTGCGTGACGTTCGAATGGTCCGAGCGCAAACGTAATCAATGCCACCGGCGTGTCCATCTTGTATTCGGTGATCATCTCCGCTTTGTTGTCCGGCGCGATCTCTTCACGCACGCGCTGTCCCACCGTCGCTACCCGGTGCTGCTTCCGATGGCGGAAGGTCAACTGGAACGTGGATCGATTCAGGTAACCGTGCCGCGGGTACCACGATGTATTCGACAAAGGGTAATGGCAGTCCGGCACGCTTTCCGTGTCGTAGATGAAGTCTCCTTCCAGCTGTAACGTGGCGGAGAATTTCTCCGCCGCATTGCGCGCCGCTGGAAGCACCACCGTCAATCCGGCCTCCCAGTCTTCCTGGATCACCTCCAGCGGCCCGCCGTCCAGCGTCGCTGACTTCACGCGCATGGATTTCTTCAGGCGCTGATTGTCGTATTCGCCGAGGCCCTCGTTGATGGTAAGCGGGATCACGCGTACATTATCCGCGAGCGTCTTCATGTCCATCTGCGCGCTGAGCTTCAGCGCCTTCTTGAATTCGATCAGATCAAGATTCATTGTGTACTTTGCGATCTCCACCAGGTCGAACGAATCTGAGTAGTTCACCGTCCCCTTCTGGTAATCCTCCAGTGCATAAAACGCCAGCCAGATGTCGTTCCCGTACATTTCTTTCCGGTAGGCAAAGACGATTCCCTTCTCCCCGCCATTGATCACGAAGTTGGACACCGGGATCCGCGTCTGGTAGTCGAGCAGCAGCGTGAACCGCCCGCGCTCTCCCTTGTCGAACTGGGCAATGAAAAACCCCGGTGTTTCCAGGTTGAGGATAGATACCAGTTGTCGCGCAGAAATGTTCGCCCCCGTCTCTTTCAGCATGCGCGGCTCGAACTCCATTGCCAATTTGGTTGCCTCCGGCGCCGCCCCGCTCGATGGGGTTGCGTCCTTCATCAGGACGTCGTACGTGTCGTCGGTGAACCGCAGCACGGCCGTCTGAAAACTCGACTCCACCTTGTCGGCCTTCAGCAACCGCTGCAGGCTTTCCCGCTCGAACAGGCTAGCTGGCGGCTCGGCCCGGAACATTCCCTTCCCGATGAATACCGCGCTGCGAACCTTCCCGGCCACCGGCGTGCCAAAATAAAACATCCCGCTAAACGTCATCTCACCACGGTCGCGCTTCAGCGTCACGTTTTCCACGCGCGCCGCGCTCACCAGATCGGCCTTCTTCAACGCCGCGTACATTTCCATCGCGTTCCCGGGAGAACTCTGTTGCGCAAACGCGCCGCTGGAAGAGAGCAGGAGGTGGCAACCAGCCAGAACCAAAACAGGAATCCTCCATTGGAAAGCAAAAGGAATCATGAGTGCCTCCGCAGGCTTTGAACGGGTCGCGCCTGATCCCGGAATCTATCGCGGCATTATCGGCGTGTCAATTATTCGATTCTGATAATAGTTGTCGTGCATCTACCGGCCCGGGGGATTCCGCTGCGGCTTGCGCGGGCCCCAGCAGTTCCGCAAGCAGAATGCCGGCCAGGATGAGCACGCCCCCGGTCAGGGCGCGCGGCCCCAGCCGTTCGTGCAGCACGATGTACGACGTCAGGGCGGCAAACACCGGCTCCAGCGTAAACAGAATGGCGATGTGCGTGGCCGTGGTATGCCGCTGCGCCCACACCTGCACGGAAAACCCCAGCGCTGTGCAGCCCACCGCCGTCACCAGTAATCGCCAGGCCAGCCCGCTGGTCCATTCCACGCGCATGGTTTCCCAGCCCAGTA
>JACOSF010000156.1 GCA_016179005.1 Acidobacteriota bacterium
GCACAAGCTCATCGAACCCGGCCAGCCTGCGTTCCAGGAAGTGGTGCGCGCGTTTGGCGCGGATATCCTCCACTCCGACGGACACGTAGACCGCGCCAAGCTGGGCGCCATCGTTTTTTCTGATGTGGACAAGCTGCTGCGCCTGAACGCCATCGTGCACCCGCGCGTGCTGAAGGAACTGGAGCGGCTGTTCAGCGAGTTTATGTGCACGAACCCTGGCGGCGTGGCGGTGGTGGAAGCGGCGCTGCTCGTCGAGGCCGGCTACGTGAAGCACCTGGATCGCCTGGTGGTGGTGTGGTGCGAACCGGAGCAACAGCGGGAGCGGATGCTGGCGCGGGGGATGAGCCGCGAGCAAATCGAGGAGCGCCTCGCCGCGCAGATGCCGCTCGAAGAGAAACGCCGGCGCGCCGATGACGTGGTGGATTGTTCCGTTTCGCTTGAAGAAACGCGCGCGCAGGTGGAGCGTCTGGTCGCGAAGCTCAAGCAACTCGCTGCCGCGTAGCTTCCGTCCCATGATTTCGATTATGCTGTTCTGTGGAGCCGCCCGCCTGCGGCGGGCGGGCTTCCTGGCTCCGGCCACGGAGGAAAGCAGACATGAACTCGCCACTCAATCCCGCGCGCCGCATCTTCCGATTGTTCGGTCTCGGACTGATCATCGGGCTGGCCGCCTACTGGGCCGGGGCGCGCTGGGGAACGCGAGAGCCGACCAGCGTCGGCGCGGAGCTCGCCACGCAGAAGCCGGGTGAACTCACCGCCGACGAAGCGCTGAATGTGCGCATCTACAAGCAAGCCTCGCCATCGGTGGCCAACATCGTGACGCGCGCGGTGGAGTACGATTTTTTCCTGAATCCGGTGCCAGTGGAAGGGGCGGGCTCCGGCTTCGTGATTGATGCGCGCGGCTACATCCTGACGAATTTCCACGTGGTGCAGCAGGCGCAGACGATTGAAGTGACGCTCGGTGACAAGAGCCGCTACCAGGCCAAGTTTGTGGGCGGCGACGCGCGCAACGACGTGGCGCTGCTCAAGGTGGAGCCGCGCGGCAGCAAGCTGGTGGCGCTGACGCTGGCCGACTCACGCGCGCTGCAGGTGGGCCAGCGCGTGCTGGCCATCGGCAACCCCTTCGGCTTCCAGAGCACACTGACCACCGGCGTGATCAGCGCGCTCGGCCGCACGGTGCAGACCGGCGAGCAGACGTTTATTGACGAGGCCATCCAGACGGACGCGGCGATCAACCGCGGGAATTCCGGCGGGCCGCTGCTGAACTCGCACGGCGAAGTGATCGGCATCAACTCGGCCATTTATGCGCCCACGGGCACCACCGCGGGCATTGGCTTCGCCATCCCCATCAACACCGCCAAGCAAATTGCCCAGGATTTGATCAACGAAGGCCGCGTGCGCCGCGCGTACCTGGGCATCGAAGGCACGGAAGTGTGGCCCGACCTGGCGCAGGCGCTCAGCCTGCCGGTGCCGGAAGGTTTCCTGGTGGAGCGCGTGACGCCTAACGGTCCGGCGGCGCGCGCCGGCATTCGCGGCGGCGACCGCCGCATCGTCGCGGGCATGCGCTACATGATGATCGGCGGCGACATCCTGGTGGCCGTCAATGGCCAGAAAATCTCCAGCCAGCTTGACTTGAACCTGGCGCTGAACCGCAAGCGGCCGGGAGACTCCATCCGCGTGACGCTCTACCGGGGACGCGAAAAAATGGATGTGAAGGTGGCGCTCACCGAGCGCTAGGTGGCGGTATCATTCCATCCGGCGCTCCCCCGGCACACGCAACTCCGGTGCAGAAAGGATGCGGCGATGAAAAAAGCCAAACGAATCATGGTGGGACTGAAGACGCTGGAACAGGCCGTGAGCTTGACCGATCTGGCCTGCCGCGCCGGCGCGCACAAAGGTTCGCTCCTGTTCGTCCACGTCATTGAAATCCCGGACGTGACGCCGCTGGACGTCGGCCTTCCCGTCCTGGAGACGATGGCGCAGAAAATCCTTCGCGCGGCGGAACGCGTGGCCAAGCGCAGCCGGATGAAAGTTGAAAAACAGGTGCTGCGCGCGCACTGGGCGGGCACGGCGCTGGTGGAAACCATGAAGGATGAAAAAATCGATTTGGCCGTGCTCGGCTACCACCACGGCCGCAGCTTCGGCGAATTCCTGCTGGGCACCACGGCGCAGTACGTGGCGAGACACGCGCCGTGCCACGTTCTGCTCAGCATCCCGAAGCGGACCCGATAATTTCGCGTTGCAACTCAGGCGTTCCATTCGCGGCGGAGGCGGACGCGCTCGTCCAGCGGCGTTTGGAACCACGCTTCGGCGACATCGCGCACGCGCTCGAGCGCGGCCTGCATTTCTTCGTGCTTCCGGCGCATGAGTTCCTGGCCCGCATCGCCGGGCACGCGGATGGGCGGAGCGATGGCCACGACCGCGCGGGAAAACGGCGCGGGCATCTGCATCAGGTCCCAGGATTTTTCGAAGGTGTGCGCTCTCTCCAGGCCCACGTGGAAAACCACGATGGGCTGGCCGGTGCGCCGCGCAAGCATCACCGGACCGGGCTTGGCGACGTAGCGCGGGCCGCGCGGGCCGTCGATGGTGAACGCGGTATCGCGGCCTTCTTCCATCCGCCGGGCCATCACGGCCAGGCCCTTCAGCCCGCCGCGCGAAGAACTGCCCTGCGCCGTGCCGTAGCCGAGGCGCTCAATCACGCGGCGCGTCCACTGCCCGTCGAAGTTGGTGGTGTTCAGCACGACGATGCCGCGGTGGCGCCAGTACCATGTGGCGGAGATGATCGAGCGGTGCCAGAAAGCAAGAATGGCGCGGCCGCCGGCGGCGTGAATGCGCTCCACGTGCTGCCCGCCCAGCGCCTCGAAGCGCAAGGTCGGGCCGAGCATGCGGATAACCGCGGTCACCGCCGCAGCGATCACCGGGATCTGCATCTGCCGCCAGCGCGAGAGTTCGGGCAGGCGCGTGTCGTAATGCACGCTGATGGCGTCCGGCTCGCGTTCGTCCGGAGGGGCGATGTTGGCGGGTTCCGTCACAGGCGTATAGTATAGGCGAACCGCGGACGATTCTTCGATGGCAGCGCACAGCCAATGCGAATTTGGAAAACTTGCCGCACAGACGATTGCGCGCGCGGCTTCGCTTGGCTTGTCGCTGTTTCTGCTCGTTTTTTCGCTGCACGCGCAATCCGCGCCGGAAACGGTGGGGCGCATCGAGGGCGACGACCTGGCCATCCGGGGTCAGGTGAGCCTGTTGCGAGAAGGGGGACAAAGCGCAGCAGAATTGGTGAGCGGAGCGGAAGTGACGGTGCGCACAGGTCTCGCGCGCATCACGCTGGCCGACGGCGGCGAAGTGGACATCTGCGGCCCGGCGCAATTCACGGTGCTCAAGTCCGGCGGCAGCCTGACCCTGGCGCTGAATCAGGGGCGCGCGCATGTGCGGATCGGCAATACGCCCATGGTGACGATCTACACAGCGGCGGTGGTGGCGTCGCTCATCAGCGTGGGCGAGGGGCCGCGGGACGCGACGATTGGCGTGGAGGCGGATGGTTCGCTGCGCGTGGTGGCGGCACACGGAGCGGTGCGGCTGGAACAACAACTCACCGGGCAAAGCCTGGTGGTGCCGCAATCGAGCGAAGTGGCGCTGCCGGGCGGGCAGCTAGAATCGTTGCGAGAAGCGCGCGGCGAATGCCGGTGTGAGCCGGTATTTGCGCGCGCGGCTCCGCCGGCGCCGACGCCGGTGCAGGTCGCCGCACTGGCTTCGAGCGTAGGAGACGCCGCGAAGCCCGACGCCGCAAAAAAAGATCCGCCGAAACCGGCCACCGAAGAACCGAAATGGACTGTGGTGATGCCGCCGCTCATGTTCGACGCCACCAAGCCGCCGCCGGCTCTCGAGCCGCGCCCGGAGACAATTCTGCTGGTCCGCGAAGTGCGCGTGCAGCCGGCCGTGGTCTTCACCGGCCGCGTGGAGAAGCCCCCGAAAATCAAAGCTGCTAAGAAGCGAAAGGAAGCGGCGGCCACAACCGAAACATCGGCAAGCGTCGTCGCGTCCGCCGAGGGAGCAAAGGTAGAAAGCGCTCCTGTCACTGAAAAAAAGTCGGGTGGGGGGTTCGGGAGCAAGCTGCGCAATTTCTTCCGCCGGTTGTTCGGGGGTAAGCCAAAAAGCTAGACACTCACGGTTTACTCCGCCGCCTCTGATTAGAAGCGTCGCGGGAGGGACAGAGGCTGCTGGGGCGGCTGTTCTGCGGGCAGCCGCGCGCGGTAGTATTCCACTTTCTTGCGAGCTTCGGGGAAGGCGGGGTTCAACGCGAGCGCGCGCTCGAATTCCACCTGCGCCGTTTTCCAGAGCTGTTTCCGCTCGTAATTCACTCCCAGATTGTAGTGCACGATGGACGCGTGCGGCCCGTTGGGCTGCAAGCGCAGCACGGCGAGCAGGTGCTCGACGGCCTCGTCCACGCCGCCGGTTTCGGAAAGCGCCGAGGCCAGATTGATGTGCGCCTCGAGGAAGTCCGGGTTGGCGGCCAGCGCCTTGCGGTACGACGCGATGGCGTCCGCGGCCTGCCCCTTGGCCCACTGCGCGAGGCCCATCGCGGTCCAGGCTTCGGCGAAGTCCGCTTTCAACTCCAGGCTTTTGCGGTAGCACTCCATGGCGCGGTCCCATTCCTGCCGCTTGGCGAAAACCAGGCCGAGGTTCATCCACGCGGAGTAGTAGTCGCTCTTCAGCTCAATGGCGCGGCGCAGGCTGGCGATGGCTTCGTCGAGTTGTCCTTTGGCGGAATACGAATTACCGAGATTGTTGTGGGTGAGCGCGCGCTCCGGATTGAGCGCGAGTGCGCGATGATAAAGCTGAATGGAATCGTCCACGTGACCGTGCAGAAAGTGGATGTATCCGAGATTGGCGATGGTGGTGCCAGAGTCGGGCGACTGCTGGGCGGTTTTGGAGAAGAGCGTCAGGTCGTCTTTCCAGTCCGGGTTGCGCCGGACGATTTGCGCGGCATAGAAAATGAACAGCGCGATGAGCGCCGCCGCGGCTACCTGGCGTCCCGAGGCTTCGGGACGCTCGCGCAGGCGCAGCCAGCTCCATGCGCCGGCGATGCAGAAGCCGAACGACGGAATGTAAAGGTAACGCTCAGTGAAGACGTTTTCGCCCACGTTGGTGATGCTGAGCGCCGGGACCATCACCACGACAAACCACGCAATGCAAAAGGAGAGCAGCGGCTGCCGGCTGCGCAGCCAGAACATGGCCGCCACCAGTGCGGCGATCAGCAGGAGCGAAACCACGGTCTGCCAGCCCAGCGCACGCACGGGGTGGTACACGTAGTAATAGTTCAGATCGAGTGGCGCAAACAGCTTCCAGACATACTGCGCGAACAGCACCGGCGCGGAGAGAAACATCTCCCAGGGCGTGAGGCGGAAATGCGTTCCGGAGGCGGGCGCAAAGCTGCCCAGCGCGTGCAGGCGCATGGCGATATAGACGCCGAATACGGCGGCGAACGAGAGATAACGCGCAAAGCCGCGAAGAATTCCCCGCGGCGACTCGCGACGGTAGAAAAAATCATAGGCCACCAGCAGGCCGGGGAAGACCATCCCCGTTTCCTTCAAGAGAACCGCCATTGCAAAACTCAGCGTGGCGAGGCCGTAGTTCACGAGCGGCTTGCGGCCCTCGCGTGCGTGGTGGTACGCGAGCAGGCCGGTGAAAAACGCAAACCCGCACAGCAAATCGGGCAATACCGCCACCCACACCACGTTTTCCACGTGGATGGGGTGCAGCGCAAACCACAGGCCCGCCCAAACGGCCAGCTCCTCGCCAGCCAGCGCGCGCATCAGGAAGTAGGCGGCCACCAGCGCGGCCAGGTGGAAACCCAGGTTGGCGAGGTGCCAGAGGAAAGGGTCGTAGCCGAACAAATAGTATTCGAGCATCGAAAACGTCGTGTAGAGCGGGCGATAGTAGTTGGTCAATTCCTGGTGGGCGAAGGCCCACACGTGAGTGGTGAACAGCTTTGGAAGGTTGTGATAGTCGGTGATGAGCCGGTTGCTGAGGACCTGGAAATCGTCGTCGGAGACGAAACCGTTGGAGAGGGAATTGCCGTACACAGCGAAAGTGACGGCAACGAGCAGCAGCAGATGCCACCAAGCAGCGCTGCGCGGCGCGGCGGGGGACGGCGCTTCCTGTTTCCGGGAGCGGCGAGCCTGGAGAACGCCCTAGGGTGTAAAGAAGCGGCGGGGCGTGATCTCGAAGATTTTCCAGCCGGTGGCAGTGCGCACGAAGTCAAACTGGATGCGCTCGTGGCGCTTCTTCTCCACAGTGGCGCTGGATTTGAGCGCGTAGGTCATGTCGGCGTCCACAATCAAGGTGGCCTTGTCGCCTTTGACCTCGGCGGCGGACTCGCGCAGGTACATGCGGAGCTCCGCATTGTCGCGGAGGAAGTCGGTCACCTGGTCCTCGAAACGCGGGAGATCGTAGAAGCGCTCGTCCATCAGGTCGCGAAGCCGGCGCGGGGAATTGCCTTCCACGGCGTCGGAGAGCGCGCGAAGCACGCGCGAGAGGTTCTTGCGCTCGGTGGCCAGGTCGGCGGTGTCGCCGGTGGGAGGCGCCTGGTCAGATTTCTTGGCTTTCTTGTCGGCTTTCTTTTCCTGTTTCTTCTGGGGTTCCTGGGTTTGCGCAAAAAGCGGCGTGCTGCCGAGGCCGATGACCACGGCGAGCGCGAAAGTTATTTGCACGATGCGGCGCATGTTTTCCTCCCGAGCGTTCTACAGGTTGGATGGCCTCCCGCACCCAAAGGGTCGCCTGAGCCGCGAGGGCGCACCCGCCTCAGCGGGCGCCCCTACTGACGAAGCGGTTACTGCGAGAGCGGCCGCCATTCGAGAACGAGGGTAATGTTGTTTTGCGGTGTGGTGGCCTGCGAGCCTTCTACATCCGACAGGCGCGGCCGGTTGAGCGCGGTGGGTGCCGCCGCGCGGACAGCGTTGAGCCCACGAATGTCCAGCACGCGGACGAGCACGGCGCCGCGGCGCGTCTCCACCAGATAGACGCTGCCGGGCAGAACCGTTTCCGCGGTGGCCGTGGTCCCGAGGCCTCGGGGCGCGACCTGGGCGGCCTGCTCGAAGGCGATGGCGCCGAGGTTGCGCACGCCGTCGGCTTCGATGCGTAGCGCGCCGCCCTGGGGGGCGAGGCGCACTTCGAAGTCCGCGCCGCCGTTGCAGGCTTGCTCGGAGCCGGAACTGAAGCGGAAGCCCTGGCAGCCGTTGACGGTGAGGGTCAATTGGCCGCGCTCGCGCATGGCTGCCGGAGCACGACCGGCAGGGCCTGCCGCCGAGAACAACTCGAAGGCCGGCATGGCCGCCGTGGTGTTCGCGCGACTCGCGAGGTTCAAGCGCCGCTCGGGGTCGATGACCACGCGCGGCTCGAGGCGCCCGGTGCCTGCGGCTTGCCATTGCACCTGGAAGGACTGCGAGCCGCCCGCGGCGACGCTGAAGCGCTCGCGGACGCGGACGTTGGTGCCGCTGAGAGTGAACTCCACTTCCACGTCGTCGGCATTCTGCTTGCCGCGGTTGGTCAGTTGCACGCGGAAGGTGACATCGTCGCCGGGCCGCGGGCTGGCGGGTGACATGGTGATGTCGCTCGCGCGGACCACCAACTCCAGCGCCGCGGTGGCGGAGGATCCCGCGGCTGCGGGAGCACTGCCAGCCCCGCCTCTGCGTAGGCCCGAGCGCGCCGGCGTTTCAGGAGTCTCCGGCGTTTCCACCTGCGCTTCCTGAAGCGTGGGGACGGCGGCGGGCTGCTTGGCAGCTCCTCCGTCGTCGGAGCGAGCAGGAGCGGCGACGCGTTCGGCTTGGATTTCAAGCATGGCGTC
>JACOSF010000115.1 GCA_016179005.1 Acidobacteriota bacterium
CGCGCTGGCCGGTGCCGGTGAGGACGTCCACAAGGGCCACGCCGCCTTCCAGGCCGGCGCCGTGCAGCTGGATACCCGCGTGTATCTGTTCGAGCTTACCGCCGCGTTCTACAAGCTCCGCGCCATCTTCGAAGCCAAGGCTCTCGACGATTCGCGCTACCTGCGCACCACCATCGAGGTCGTACAAGGCAACCTCGACGTGCTCGACAAGCTCCTCGCCGCGCGGCCCGACAAAGACCTCCAAGCGCGCGCCAAGAAGCTCCGCGCCGAATGCGACAAGGCCCTCAAAAAAATCACCTGATTCTCCCGTAGGACAGGCTTCCACTTGTCCCGATCCCGCTCTGCGGGACGAGGGAGCCTGTCCGGCACCCACCTCACAGCGGCACTTCGTAGGGGCGCTCCCGATCCCGAGGCTTCGGGATTCGGGATTGCTGCGCCCGTTGCTCCCTGTCACGCCGGCTTCTTTTCAACCTTCGAACTTTCCAACCTTTCAACCTTCAAACGTCTTGCTCGCTCCTGCCCCTCCATGTACGATGCCCGCCAAAATCTGGCAGCATCACCGGTCGAGTCGCTGGCCACTGTTCGCGGAAGTTGAGGATGAACTCGAATGAAGAAATTCAGGACCATCGCCCTCTGGACCGTCATCTCCCTCGCCGGCGCCGCCGGGCTCGCCGTCATCGCCTTTGAGCGCAACGAGCCCATCAACGGGATTTGGTTCATCCTCGCCGCCGCCGGCGTCTATCTGGTCGCCTACCGTTTCTATTCCGCCTTCATCGCCGCGCGCGTGCTGGCTCTCGACAATTCCCGCGCCACGCCCGCCGAGCGCCTCGACGACGGCCGCGACTTCGTCCCCACCAATAAGTGGGTGGTCATGGGACACCACTTCGCCGCGATTGCCGGCCCGGGCCCGCTGGTCGGTCCCACGCTCGCCGCGCAATTCGGCTACCTGCCCGGAACGCTCTGGCTGCTGGCCGGCGCCGTGCTCGGCGGCTGCGTGCAGGACTTCGTGATCCTCTTCTGCTCGATTCGCCGCAACGGAAAATCCCTCGGCCAGATGGCCCGCGAAGAAGTGAACACGCGCGGCGGAATGATTGCTCTCCTCGCCGTGCTGGCCATCATGATTATTTTGCTCGCGGTGGTCGGCCTGGTCGTGGTCAACGCGCTCAAAGACTCCCCCTGGGGCACTTTCACCCTCGCGCTAACTATTCCTATCGCCATGCTCATGGGCCTGTACATGCGTTTCTGGCGCCCGGGCCGCGTGCTGGAAGCCTCGCTGATCGGCTTCGCGCTGGTGCTGTTCGCGGTGGTGGCCGGACAGTGGGTGGCCGCCTCTCCGGAATGGTCCCGCGTGTTCACGCTTTCCGGCACCGCGCTGGCCATTTCCATCATCGTGTACGGCTACGCGGCTTCCGCGCTGCCCGTGTGGCTGTTGCTGGCTCCGCGTGATTATCTTTCTGCCTTCATCAAGATCGGTGTGATGTTTGCGCTGGCCGGCGGCATCCTCCTCGTCCGCCCGACCATTCACATGCCCGCGCTCACCCGCTTCGTGGATGGCACCGGGCCCGTCTTCGCCGGAAAAATATTTCCGTTCTGTTTCATCACCATCGCCTGCGGCGCGGTGAGCGGATTCCACTCGCTGATTTCCTCCGGCACGACGCCGAAACTCCTCACCCGCGAAGGGCACGCGCGCCTGGTCGGCTACGGCGCCATGCTGATGGAATCCTTCGTCGGCATCATGGCCATGGTGGCCGCTTGCGCGCTCACTCCCGGCGTCTATTTCGCCATCAACAGCCCCGCCGGCATCGTCGGCTCCACCGCCGAAGCCGCCGCCGCAACGATTTCCTCCTGGGGCTTCGCCGTGGACGCCTCGACGATGCATGCCCTTGCCCAGCAGGTCGGCGAAAAAACCCTGCTCAACCGCACCGGCGGCGCGCCCTCGCTGGCCGTCGGCATGGCGCAGATTTTTTCCAACTGGATTGGCGGCCAGCGCCTGCTGGCCATCTGGTATCACTTCGCCATCATGTTCGAGGCGCTGTTCATCCTCACCGTGCTCGACGCCGGCACGCGCGTGGGCCGCTTCATGGTGCAGGAGCTTCTCGGACACGTGTGGAAGCCGCTGGCGCGCACCGGTTGGTATCCCAGCATCCTCTTCACCAGCGCGCTGATCGTCGGCGCGTGGGGCTACTTCCTGTATCAGGGCGTGCTCGACCCACTCGGCGGCATCAACTCGCTCTGGCCGCTCTTCGGCATCTCCAATCAGCTTCTGGCCACCGTCGCGCTCGTCGTCGCCACCACCATTCTGATTAAGATGGGCCGCCTGCGTTGGCTGTGGGTGACCCTGGTGCCGATGGTGTGGCTGGTCACCGTGACCATGACTGCCAGCTACCAGAAAATTTTCCATGCCAACCCGCGTATCGGCTTCCTTGCCGCCGCCGCGGAGCTCGCGCAGCAACTCGCCGCCGGCACGATTGCACCCGATCGTATCGCCTTCACCCAGCGCCTCATTTTCAACAACAAGCTCGACGCCGCGGTCACCGCGGTGCTCGCCGTGATGGTGCTGGTGCTGCTCTTCGAAGCGCTGATCGAATGGTTCCGCATCTTCAGCGGGCGCAAGCAGGCCACGCTGCAGGAAACGCCTTACGTCGCCACCCGCTGGGCCGAAGGAGATTGACAATGCCCGATGTAGCGCCAGCGTCTCGCCGGCTCCTTGGTTTCGTAGGCACGCAGCGCCTTGGAGTGCGGAAACTTGCTTCCGCTTTGCCTGTGGTGCGGCTTGCCGCACCTTTTCGTGCTCGTCATCCTGAGCGTAGCGAAGGATCTCAACGCGTAAATCCGGTGCAACGCTGCTTGCGTCTCTTCAATTTTAAATCTCAAATTTCAAATTTGAAATTTCTGTGGTGGTGGCTCCG
>JACOSF010000172.1 GCA_016179005.1 Acidobacteriota bacterium
CAGCAACGTCCGTAGCACGACAAACGAATCCACTCCCCGTCCCGCCACCTCCCAGCACCGCACGTCGTTGCCGGGCCGGGGAAAGGAAAAAACCGAAGGAGAACAAGGAATGAAAGTCACAGTACGAATTCTCGCAATGATTGCGCTGCTGGCGCTGGTGGTCTCCGCCCCCGCCCTCGCGCAGTCCACCGGGCAGAAGCCTCCCGCCACTCCCGCGCAGCCGCCCGCCAAGCAGCCCGGCACCCCGGCGCAGCAGCCCGGCACTCCGGCCGCCGCGCCGGCCGACCAGCCTCCGGCCCCGCCCGTCAATCCTGAGGAGGAGGCCGCCTATAAAGCGTTTCTCGAAACCAAGGATCAGGCCATGGCCGCGAAGCTGGGTGAGGAGTTTATCCAGAAATACCCGCAAACCAGGTACGCTGAATTCACCTACACCAAGTTGGCCCAGTTCTATCTCAGCCTTCAGCAGTTGGACAAACTCGCCGTTGTCGGAGAAAAAGCCCTCGCGCTGAATCCGGACAACATGGATGTGCTGACCATCATGTGCTGGACCACCGCCAGAGGCACCCGTGCGGATGCGCTGGACGCCATGCAGAAGTACGAAAAGGCGGAGAAGTATGGCCGGCGAGCCGTGGAACTCCTCACCGCTCTCCAGAAACCCGAGCCACTGACCGAAGAACAATTTCAGAAAACACGGGACGAGGGGCTTTCCATGGCGCACAGCGGGTTGGGCGTGGTGCTATGGCGCCGCCAGCTTTTTGCGGAAGCCGCCACGGAATTTGAGCAGGCCGTCAAGCTCACCGCCAACCCGGATCCCACGGATCATTTCCTCCATGGTTTCGTGCTGAAAGCCACCAAGCGCTATGCGGATGCCTCCGAGGCCTTTGGCCGTTGCGCGGCCATCCCCGGGCAGTTCCAGGACACCTGCAAGAAAGAGCAGGCGGACACCAAGAAGCTGGCGGAGACCACGCTGGCACCTCCCAAGCCGTAACGCTTCGCCCGCGGGCGCTCACGGGCCCGCGGCTTATTTTTTCCGGGATGCACACCACTCTAGCCGCGCGCGAGGAACTCGAAGCCGCGCTGGGCCACCGCTTCCACAACGCGGACTGGCTCGAGCGCGCGCTCACCCACAGTTCCCGCCGCCAGGACCTCAAGGAAAATGCCGCCGAGGATAACGAAAAGCTCGAACTCCTCGGCGACACCATCCTCGGCCTTGCCGTCACCGAACAACTGCTCGCTGCGTTTCCCGATTGGACCGTCGGCCGCCTCACCCAGGCTCGCGCGCAGATCGTGAACGCCCGTTCGCTGCAGGCCGCTGCCAACCGCCTGCAACTCGGCCGCTTCCTGCTGGTGGGCAGCTCCGGCGAAAAGGAAGGCATCCGCGAGCAACGCGACCCGCTCGCCGACGCCTACGAAGCGCTCATCGGCGCCATCTATTGCGACGCCGGCCTCGCCGCCGCCGCGGGCTTCGTCCGCCGCACTCTTCTTGACGAGGCCCTGCGCGAGCAGGCCGATTCGCTCGGCGAGCCCGACCACAAGTCCGCGCTGATGCTCTGGCTGCAATCGCGCGGCCGCCGCCTGCCGGAATATTCCGTGGTCAGCGAAAGTGGTCCCGACCACCGCAAGCGCTTCTCCGTCGAAGTGCGCATCGAGGGCCGCGCTCTTGCCGAAGGCGAAGGCTCATCCAAAAAAGAAGCGGAGCAGGTCGCCGCGCGGCGGGCACTGGCCCGGCTCCGCGATTCCTCCGAGGCCGGGTGATCCGCGTGACTCCTGAAACTCCACTGCCCGCTGAAACGCCCGCCCGCCCTGTTCCCGCTGCGCTGGAGCCGCGGCAGCCCAGGCGCAAGCGCCGCGAGGGCGCCAGCCTCCGCGAGTACGCCGAATCGCTGCTGGTCACCGTCCTGCTCGCGCTCTTCGGCACCAGCTTCGTCGTCCAAGCCTTCAAGATTCCTTCGCCGTCCATGGAGCCGACGCTGCTCGTCGGCGATCACCTGCTGGTCAACAAATTTGTCTATGGCGGCCGCGGCGCCTGGTACGACCGCCTGCTCCCCTACCGCGACATCCAGCGCGGCGAGGTCATCGTCTTCAAGTTTCCCTTCGACGACCACGCGCACTACGTCAAGCGCGTGATTGCCGTGCCCGGCGACCGCCTCAAGATTATTGACCAGCAGGTCTTCGTCAACGGCAAGCCGCTGGACGAGCCTTACAAGGTCCACGACCCCGCGGTGTACGATCCCTACGGCGACAACTTCCCGCCCACCGACCGCTTCTTTCTTCGCCGCAACGTGCGTTCCGAATGGTCGGAAGACCTCCTCCACCACGTGCAGCGCAACGAGCTCGTCGTGCCCCCGCAAAAATACTTCGTCATGGGCGACAACCGCGACCATAGCTGGGATTCCCGCTACTGGGGCTTCGTGGACCGCGAAGCCGTCATGGGACGCCCGGTGATCATCTATTGGTCGGTGGACGCCACCTCCGACGAATACGCTGACCGCACTCTCCGCGGCCGCCTCGTCGGCCTTGCCGACGCCTTTACCCGCCTCCCCGTCAGAACCCGCTGGGCGCGCATGTTCCGCTCCGTCCGCTAGCGCCGTGACTTTGCTTCTCCGCCCGCTTCTGCCAGAATCTTTCCCGCGGGTGGTTTGCCCGCGAATTCATCCTCTTGTGAACCGCTCGCCGCACATTCCGGGGACTCGCCGCCGCACATGGCTTCGCCGCTTCGCCATCGCCTTTTTCGTGTGGCTTGTCGCGCATCTCATTCTGGTCTTGCTTGTTTCCACCAGCCGTGTGCAGCGCGCCCTTGCCGCGCGCATCACCGCTGCCTTCGGCCGCCCCGTTGAGGTCGGGAATTTCGCCATCAGCGTCCTCGAAGGCCCGCGCCTGGTGGCCCATTACGTCACCGTCAGCGAAGACCCGCGCTTCGGTCGCGAGCACTTCCTCCGCGCCGAGCGCCTCACCGCCGCCATCCGCTGGACCGCGCTGCTGCGCGGCCGCCTCGAGTTCGACACCGTCTCCTTCACCCGCCCCAGTCTTAATCTCGTGCGCAACGCCGACGGCTCATGGAACCTGGAAAGCTGGATGCCCGCGCCCTCCGCGAGTCGCGGCACGCCAGCCAGCCCTATGCCCCGCCAGACTCTGCTCACGCGGATCAACATCGACACCGGCCGCATCAACTTCAAGCGCGGCGTGGACAAGCATCCCTTCGCCTTTACCAATGTGGATGGCTTCGTCGAGCGCGATTCTTCCGGCCACTGGCGTGTGGACCTCGAAGCCACTGTCATGCGCGCCGGCGTGACCGTGCAGGAGCCCGGCACGCTTCGTCTGCGCGGCAGCATCGGCAGCGCCGCCTCGCGCCTCCAGCCTGCCGAGCTCGCGCTCACCTGGCAGGAGGCCTCGCTTTCCGACGCGCTGCGTCTGGCCCGCGGCCACGACTACGGCGTGCGCGGCAATTTCGAGCTGGACGTTTCCGCCTCCGTGGCGCCGTCCCGAAATCCCGGCGCGCGCGAGCCCGCCGTCTGGTCTTTGCAGGGCAATCTCCGCCTGCGCGACGTCCACGGCTGGAATCTCGCCCAGCGCCCCGAAGATCCCGATGTGAATCTGCTCGTGGAAGCAAAGTGGACGCCGCAGCGTGCCCGCGTGGAATTTTCCAGAATTCTTCTCGACGCGCCGCGCTCCAATATTCGCGCGTCCGGTTTTCTCCAGTGGGCGCAGCCGCAGGCGTCCGACTTTCGCATTCTCTCCACCGGCATCAGCCTCAACGACCTGCTCGACTGGTACCGCGCATTCCGTCCGGGCGTCGCGCCGGACCTCAGCATCGAAGGCAACGCCGGCCTCGACGCCGACCTGGGCGGCTGGCCCGTCGGCGTTCACCGTGCCGCGCTGGCCTCCGATGGCGCGCAGATGAAAATTCCCGGCCTCAGCGATCCGCTGCGCCTGGACCGCGCCGTCCTGCGCTGGACTCCCGCAAAGATGGAATTGCTTCCGATTCAATTCACGCTCGTGTCAGCCGCCGCTCCCGCCGCGAGAACTGCAAGCGGCCGCGCATTCCGTCTTAGCCTGAACGGCGCCGGCACACCGCGTGCCAACGGCAATTGCGCCGCGCTGCTGTGCGCAGATTTTAAGCTGAGTCTCGCGGGCCAGATGGACCGCTTTCAGGATTTCCTTGCCGTCACGCGCGCCTTCGGCTGGCCGCTCGACGCAGGCTGGGCCGTGGATGGCCCGGCATCGTTCTCCGTCATCGGCGAGGGCCGGCTTTTTCCGTTTGCGGTGGACTCCCACGGCTCCGTGCGTTTTGCCGGCACGCGCTTGCTGCCGCCGTTCTTGAATCAGCCGGTGTTGTTTAAGGACGCGCTGTTCGCTTGGTCTCCGGCCCCCGGCGAGCGCCGCCTGACGCTCATCAACTCCGCAGTGTTCGGCAGCCGCTGGACCGGTTCCATTTTTTCTCGCAATCGCGGCCCGTGGGAGTTCTCGCTTGCCGCCGACCGCATCGAAATCGGCGCCGTCAATCAATGGCTGAACCCCGCGCGCCAACAGGGGCTCTTCCAGCGGCTCATCAGTTCGGCAGCGACGCGGCGGGGCAGCGTGGAGTATGAAGACCAGCTCGGACGCCTCCGCGCGCGCGGCCAGGTGCGCGTGGACCATCTCACCCTCGCGCCCATTTCGCTGCGCAAGCTTCGCGGCGCCCTAGAGCTCGACGGCCGCAAAATCAAACTCTCCGACGCGCAGGCCGATTTCTACGGCGGCGCCGTTCGCGGCTCCTTTCGCGCCGAGCTTGCCGTTGAGCCCAAGTACGATGTGCAGGCCAAGTTCGAGCGCGTCAATCTCGCCGCGCTCACCACGGCCACTGCCACGCTGAAAAATCTTTTCTCCGGGACCGCCGCCGGCGAACTTTCCCTCTCCACGCGCGGCATCGGCCGGGAAAACCTTCTCCGCGCGCTCGACGCGCAGGCCGCGTTCGATTTCCGCGATGCGCAGTTCCGCGGCCTCGATCTTGCCGAATCGGTCCGTGTTGGCGCAGCGCGCCCCGGCACCAGC
>JACOSF010000173.1 GCA_016179005.1 Acidobacteriota bacterium
ACTTTTTGTAGCCATGACATTTCCTCCGGTTCTGATGTGTCCGCCGCGGCGGACGACTAGCGCGTGCTTTCCAGGATGCTGACGGTGACGTAGGTGCCCGTCCCCGCATGGCTGTGAATGGCGCCGCGCATCTTGCGGCGGCCGAGACCGCGTTTCTGCTTGACCTGAATGTGGCCGTCGCCGTCGTTGTGCTTGGCGATAGCGCCCTGGAGCTGCCAGAAGGCGAAGACGGCCTGCATCAGGCCGGTAGCGCCGACAGGATGGCCGCAGGCAATCAGGCCGCCGGAGGGATTCACGGGAATGCGACCGGTCAGTTCCGGATGCCCCTGATCGATGAACTTGCCGCCGTCGCCGTACTTGCACAGGCCCATGTCCTCGTAGGTCTGGATTTCGCTGGAGGTGTAGGCGTCGTGCAGCTCGACAAAATCAATGTCCTCGCGGGGATCTTCGATGCCGGATTTTTCATAAGCCAGTTTGCTGGCCATGCGCCCGGCGCGGAAGCTGTGAATGCCCGGATATTTCAGATGTTTGTACCAGCTCTCCTCTTCGTGCTTCAGCAGCGGAACTTTTCCGTGGGGCCGGTCAGCCATGCGCATGGCGTCTGAGCCCTGGCCGACGCCGAGGACGCGCACGGGGTTGTCGCAAAGCTTTTCGGCGACTTCTTCGCTGCAGAGCACGGCCACCGCGGCGCCGTCGGACATGGTGCAGATGTCGAGCATGGTGAGCGGGTAGGCCACCATGGGCGAGCGGCGCACGTCTTCGACGGTGAGGTCGTAGTGGTGCTGCGCCCATTTGTTGTTCAGGGCGTTCTTGTGGTTTTTCACGCTGACCTTGGCCATTTGCTCCACGGTGGTGCCAAACTCGTGCATGTGGCGGACCACCATCATGGCGTAGTAGCCGGAATAAAAGCCGCCGACGGGATAGTCGAAATTGGTGTCGCTGGCGAGAGCGATGAATTCGTTGCCCTTCCAGGTGTTGACGTGGGACATGGTCTCAAAGCCCATGGCCACCACGCAGTCCATCCATCCGGAGGCGATGTGTCGCCAGGCTTCCTGAAAACATAGGCCACCGGTGGAGCCGCCGCCCTCGACGCGGATGGTGGGCTTGGGCACCAGCCCGCACATGTCCGCGGCCATGATGCCGGCCATGAGCTGGCGGGTGAAGTGGTCGCTGAAATAGCTGAGCACGCTGCCGTCAATGCGCTCGCGGGTGAGCTTGGGGCAGTCGCGCATGGCGTAATCAAAGGCTTCCTTCACCATGACGCGAAAAGATTTTCTGGGTTCGCCCTTGGTGAATTTGGTGATTCCTCCCGAGATCATGTAAACAGGTCGCATGAAAGACTCCTGGTAGGCGCCGGCGGCAAAGCTCAACAGAGCATACGCGCCTTTGCGATGGAAGGGTAGTGCGATGTGTTTTACAGGAAGCCGTGGCAGAATAGGGAGTCGTTTGCGAGGGGTGGTCCCAACGGGGGGGGGATGAAAATGAACAGAAAGTTCGCAGCACTGGCAGTTGTCTTCTTGAGTTTCGCACTAGGGGTGGGCGCGCCCGCACAAACGGCGAAGGCGCCGAGCAAGGCACCGGCTAAGGCAGCAACCAAAGCGCCCGCAAAAGCCGCCGCGAAAGCGGCGCCGGCGGACCTGCCGACTCTGTCGTTCGAAACGTTCACGCTGGCGAATGGGCTGAAAGTGATCCTGCACCAGGACCACCGGCTGCCGCTGGTGGCGGTGAACCTGTGGTACCACGTTGGTCCGGCCAACGAAGAGCCCGGGCGAACAGGGTTCGCGCACCTGTTCGAGCACATGATGTTTCAGGGCTCGAAGTATGTGCCGGGCGACGAGCACTTCAAGCTACTGGAGGCGGCCGGCGCCACCGACGTGAACGGCACAACGGATTTTGACCGCACCAACTATTTCGAAACGCTGCCTGCCAACCGGTTGGAGCTGGGGCTGTGGTTGGAGTCGAGCCGCATGGGGTGGCTGCTGGACAAGCTGGATCAGGCGAACCTGACGAACCAGCAGGACGTAGTGCGCAATGAGCGGCGGCAGGGCGTGGAAAACCAGCCGTACGGCGTGGTGGATGAGGCGATCTACCACACGCTCTTTCCCAAGGGCCATCCGTATTACGCGAGCGTGATCGGGTCGCACGAGGACATCCAGGCGGCCAAGCTGGAGGACGTGAAGAAGTTTTTCAAGCTGTATTACGCGCCGAACAACGCGAGCCTGGCGATCGTGGGGGACTTCGACGCGGCGGCGACGAAGAAACTGGTGGAGAAATATTTCGGATCGATCAAGCGCGGAGCGCCGGTGCCGCTGATCCAGGCGAGTACGCCGCCGATTACCTCGGAGAGGCGGGTGGTGGTGACCGACCGCGTGGAATTGCCGCGCGTGTACATGGCTTGGTTCACGCCGCCGGTGTACAAGCCGGGCGACGCCGACGCGGACATCGCTGCGGAAGTCCTGGGCGGTGGAAAGTCCGGACGCTTGTACAAAAAGCTCATCTATGAAAAGCAGATCGCGCAGGACGTGAACGTGCAGAACTATTCGCTGATTCTCGGGTCGATCTTTCAGATTTCGGCGACGGCGCGACCGGGGAAGTCGATTGCGGAAATCGAGGCGGCGATTGACGAGGAGCTGGCAAAATTCCGCGCGGACGGTCCTGCGCCCGAGGAAGTGGAGCGGGCCCGGAACCGCATCGAGACCCGTATCATTCAAGGGCTCGAAACGCTGGGCGGATTCGGCGGCGTGGCCGACCTACTGAACCGCTACAACCACTATCTGGGCACGCCGGACTTCCTCTCCAAGGACATCCAGCGCTACCGCGCCATTACACCGGACTCGGTGAAAAAACTGGCACAGCAGTATTTGAAGACGAATGCGCGCGCAGTAGTCCATGGCATCCCGGGCGAGCAGAGCCTGGGTGCGGAAGTGCCGACACCGAAGGCCGGTGAAGTAGCGCCGGGCACGGGCGCGGAGTCGTTGAACGCAGACGAAGCGTGGCGCCAGCAGACTCCTAAACCCGGACCGGCACGCGCGCTGAACCTTCCGGTGCCGCAGACGTTTCAACTTGCGAACGGCTTGACGGTGATCCTGAGCGAACGGCGCGGATTGCCAGTGGTGGCGGCCAACCTGGTGGTGCGAAGCGGGAGCGACTCAAACCCGCCGGAAAAGCCGGGGCTGGCAAATTTCGCTGTGGCCATGCTCAACGAGGGCACCGCAACACGCAACTCGCTGGAAATAGCCGACGAGGTGGCCCGGCTGGGCGGCACGCTGGGAACGAATTCGAGCATGGACGCGGCATTCGTGACGCTGAGGTCGCTGAAGAAAAACTTTGCGGCCCTGCTGGGCGTGGCCGCGGACGTGGTGCTGCGGCCGAGTTTCCCTGCGGAAGAAATTGAGCGGCAACGGAAGATCCGCTTGGGGCGACTGGTGCAGGAGAGCGATAACCCGGGGATCATCGCCAGCCGCGTGACGGCGGCGGCGCTCTACGGGGCGCAGCATCCCTACGGCTTCCGCGAAATCGGCACCGTGCAGGGCATCCAGAGCATCACGCGGGAAGACATGGAAGCATTCTGGAAACAAAACTTCGTGCCCAACAACGCCGCCCTGGTGGTGGCGGGAAACATTTCCGCGGCGGAGTTGAAGGCGCTGGCGGAGGACGCGTTTGGGGGTTGGCAACGCGGCAC
>JACOSF010000116.1 GCA_016179005.1 Acidobacteriota bacterium
CCCACCAGCGGGTGTGCGAAGTCCACAAAGCACTGCACGCGGAACTCATCCGCCGGATAAATTCCGATCTTGCGGTCGCCGTCGGAAAACTCCAGCGGCTTCACCACCTTCATGTACCGGCGGCGTTTGCGCAGGCGGCGCACACCCGCCGCCTCCAGCATCTCGATAAACGGCTGCGAGCTGCCGTCCAGGATGGGCACCTCCAGCGCGTCCAGTTCGGCGTACACGTTGTCTACGCCGCAGGAGTACAGCGCCGCCAGCAGGTGCTCGGTGGTGGAGATGAGCACGCCTTTCTTCATCAGGCTCGTGGCGTAGCTCACCCGCGCGACGTTGCGCACGTGCGCCTCGATCTCGAAATTCTCCAGGTCTGTCCGCCGGAACACGATGCCCGTGTCCACCGGCGCCGGAGTCAGCCGCAGGCGGCCCTTCACCGCCGTGTGGAGTCCGACCCCATGCGTCTCCACCGGCCTATCGAGGGTGGTCTGAAATGGCATCTTTGCAGATTAGAATAGCACTTTTGCTGCCAATTATGTGCACAACCAACTCATTTACAATCAAATACTTAGCTGAGCATGGCAAACAGACACAGGACGTCATGTTGTAGATTTACAACACTTTTGGCATATACTTGTGGCTGCGTTCTATCTGCTCCCGCCCAACCACTGATCGCTCCCGAAGTTCCAGGCCACCCGCCACTTTCTTCTTCTCCCTTGCGTCCCGTCCGCGCCAGGGCTACCATCTGCCCAACGTGAAAAAGCTGTGGATGCTGCCGTTGCTGGGATTGGTTTTTTTCTGCAATCACGCCTTCGCGCAGGCCCTTTCCTCCCCGACAGTAAATGTCCGCGGGCAGATTTACGCTCCCAACGGCGCGCCCATGCAGGGCAACATCCGTTTCCGGCTCAGCGGCGAGGACGGCCGGCGGCCGCCGGAGATCTTCGACACCGACTCCAAAGGTAGCTTCATCATCTACGGCCTGACGCAAGGCGCGGGCTTCACGCTGGTGGTCGATTCCGACGGAAAGAACTGGGCGACGACTACCGCGCGCTTCTATGCACTGGGGCCCCGCCCGTTCGTCACCATCCATCTTCGCCCGATGGAAAGCGTTGCGTCGACGGGTGCCAGCGTCAGCGTCGCGGAGCTGCACCAGAATGTGCCGCGCGGCGCCCGCCGCGAATACGAATCCGCAGTCGAGCAACTGGCCGCAGGCGATGTGGACCGTGCCCGCAAGTCGTTCCAGCAGGCCATCGATCTGTATCCGGATTTTGTGGAGGCCCGCAGCGAGCTAGCCGTCATCCTGATGCGCGATGGACAGCTCGCCCAGGCCGAAACGCTCCTTCGGCGGGCGCTGGAAATCGACACCGCCGCGGTCCGCCCGACCCTCAATCTCGGCCTCTGCCTCTACCGGCAGCAGCGCTACGCCGATGCGCTGCCGTTTCTCGAGCGCGGCGTCCAGTTGCAACCCGTGAACGCCAAGGCTCATCTGCTGCTGGGCATCACGCTGCTCATGTCCGGCGACGAGGCCCGGGCCGAGCCTGTCCTGCTCCGCGCCTACGAGCAGGGGGGCAAGCATTGCGCCCGCGCGCAGTTTTATTTGTCCCACCTCTACACACGGCAGAAGAATTACGCGCGCGCCGCCGAAGCCCTGGAAACGTATCTTCGCGATCTCCCCGACGAGCCCAACGCCGAATCGCTCCGCGCCACCCTCGCTAAACTTCGCGCCGCTGCACAGCCGTAGTCCGCGACCCATTCCCTGGCTGCGGCCCCCCGCTTTGCTATACTCGCTTCCCCGCCATGGCCGATGCTCGCAAACCCGTGCTGATGCTGCTCGACGCGATGGGGTTTATTTTTCGAGCCCATTACGCCCCCATGGACCGGCTCACCAGTCCCACGGGCATGCCCACGAAGGTTCCTTATCTTTTCGCCACCATGGTGCGCCGCCTGGTGAAGGACTGGCAGCCCGACTATCTCGGCGTGGTCTTCGACGTGGCCGGCCCCACGTTTCGCGACGCGCTCTTCGCCGAATACAAAGCGCAGCGCCCGCCCA
>JACOSF010000167.1 GCA_016179005.1 Acidobacteriota bacterium
TCGGCGTCCAGAGCAGCGGGGTGCACGACGATGATTCGTTTTGTCCGGCTCCTTCTTGTTTCCGCTATTTTCCTACCTGTAACGTCGCCCCCTACATCCGCGCAGACCGCGGCAAAGCCACTTACACTGGACGACTGCATCCGCCTGGCGCAGTCTGTGCCATCGGTGGCCAGCGTGGCCAAGCAGGAAACCGAAATTGCCGGGCTCGGCCTGAAGCAAGCGCAGGGCGCGCTGCTGCCGCGCTCGCAGTTCGACGCCGCCTACACCTACAACAGCGTGCTGAAAGGCGGTTCGCCGCTGCAAAGCTTCGTCGCGCTCAACGGCGTGCGCGAGTATCAGTTCCTGCTCACCGCTTCGCAGGAAATTGATTTCTCCGGCCGGCTGCGCGCCGACGTGGCCCGCGCCCGCGCCGAACGCGACGCCGCCGGCACCAGCGCCACCATCACCCAGCGCGACCTCAAGCGCGCCGTCGCTGCCGCCTACTACCGCCTGCTGCTCACGCGTCACGTCGAACAGGCGCTCCGCGACACCGTGGCCGAAGCAGAAAGTTTTGAAAGACGCACCAAGTTGCTCCTCGAGAACGGCGAAGCGGCCCAGGCCGACCTGGTAAAAGCCTCGGCGGCGGCGGCGCTGCTGCGGCACTCCTTGAACACCGCTGAGCTGGAGGTGAAGGTCGCCAATCACGAGCTGGCTTCCTTCTGGACGAAAGACGTCGCCGAGCCACTGGCCATCGTGGACGTCTTCGAGTCGCCGCCTGCGCCGGAAGGCGAAGCGGCGCACGCCGGCGCGTTCCTCAGGCGACCGGAGTTCAGCCTGCTCGACGCGCAGCGGCGGAGTTTCGTCGAAGAGTCGCGGCGCATCCGCGCCAATCTTTTTCCGCAGGCCAGCGTGAGCTTTCAATATGGATTGGATACCAACGTGATTCGCGCCCGCGACCACGGCTACGCTTTCTTCGTGAACCTGAACGTGCCCATCTTCGACTGGATGAAGACGCTGAACTCCTCCAAGCAGTTCCGCGCGCGCGCCGAGCAGACCGATAACAGCCGTGCCATCGCCGAGCGCATCTTCTCCCGCGAGTATGAAAACGCCCAGGCGCGGGTGAGGTTGTTCTTCGAGCAGATCGGCATCGCTGCGGGGCACGTGAAGCTTGCCGAAGAGGATCTCCGCTTGAGCCGCATCCGCTTCGAAGGCGGTGAGGGCATGGCGCTGGACGTGGTGACCGCGCAAATCCAGCTCGCCCAGGCCCGCGGCAACTACTACACCAGCATCGCCAATTATCTGAACGCCAGAGCGGATCGGGAGGTCGCTGCCGGACGATGAAAACCATACCCGTACTCCTCGTATGTTTGCTGCTCGCCAGCTGCGCCGCGCAGAAAGAAGAAACCGAGCCCAAGCCCGTGGTGGAAGTGAAGGTGGCCCAGGCGGAGTTCGCCGACGTGCAGATTGCCGTGCATGCGCCGGCGACAATTTTCCCGCGCGAGCAGGCCGCCATCGCCTCGAAAATCACTGCGCCCATCCGCTGGCTCGGCGCGCGCAAGGGCGACCGCGTCGCCGCCGGGCAGGTGCTCGCGCGGCTCGAAAACCGCGACCTGCTGGCCCAGCGCACTGAGGCGCTGGACCGCGCCCGCGCCGACCTGGCTTCCGCGGAGGCCGCGCTCAACCAGGCGCAAAAGAATTTCGACCGCCGCCAGAGACTCTTCGAACAGGGCGCCATCCCCAACCGCGAACTCCTGGCCAGCCAGACGGAACTCGCGCAGGCCAAGGCCGGCCACGACGTCGCGAAACAATTCCTCGACCTGCTGGAAAATCCCGCGCGGCAACAGGAGCTCCGCGCTACTGCGGTCAAGCCGGAGCAGGAAAAGATCCGCGAATCGTTTCTCAACGCGCAAATTGAGTTCACGGAAATCCGCAGTCCGTTTGCCGGCACGATCACCGAGCAGTACGTCTATCCGGGCGATATGGCCAAGCCCGAGTCGCCCATCTTCACGGTGATGGATCTGTCCGTGGCGGTGGCGCGCGCGCAGGTGCCGGAAGCAGAGATTGCCAGCGTGAACATCGGTAAGGCCTGCTCGTTTGAAAATGTCGACCGGCCGGAAGCGAAGGCGCAGGGCCGCATTTCAGTCGTCAACCAGGCGGTAGATCCCGCGCGGCGCACCGTGGAAGTATGGTGCGAGCTGTCCAATGCACGCGCGGAGCTGCGCGCGAGCGAGTTTGGAACGCTGACCATCGTCACCGGCGCGGCGCCCAAAAGCGTGGTGGTGCCCAAAGAGGCGGTGCAGTTCCTCGAAGGCACGCGTAGGGGATTTGTGATGGTGGTGGGCGCGGATAAGCGCGCCAAGAGAACAGAAATTGAAGCGGGAGAAAGTTTCGCGGGCAAAGTGCAGATCAAACAGGGGCTGAAGGCCGGCGAAACCGTGATCATCGAAGGCGGCTACGGCTTGCCGGACGGCACCGAAGTGCGCCTGGCGGGCGAAAAGAAACCCGAGGAGAAGAAGCCGTGACCGGACGCCTCGGGGAATTCGTCGAAGCGCACGGTCGCGCGCTGGTCATCGTCGTCCTCAGCTTTGCGCTCGCAGGGATCATCTTTGCTTTCCGCCTGCCCATCGCCATTTTTCCGCAGACGGATTTTCCGCGCGTGGTCATCCTGGTGGACAACGGCATCGCGCCGGTGGACGTGCAGATGCTTACCGTGACGCGGCCCATCGAGGAAGCCATTCGCATCGTGCCGGGCATCACTGATGTGCGCTCGGTGACCGCGCGCGGCTCCACCGAAATCAGCGTTTTCTTCCGCTGGGACGTGGACATCCTTCACGGGCTGCATCTGGTGCAGGGGCGCATCGCGCAGATCATGCCGTCGCTGCCGCCGGGCGCGCGCTTCTACATCAACCGCCTAACATTTTCCGTGTTTCCGATGATCGGATGTAGCATCACTTCGCCCACGCGCTCCACCGCTGATCTCTGGGACCTCACCTACTACCAGATCGCGCCGCGGCTTTACCGCCTGCCCGGCGTGGCGGAAACGCGCATCGTCGGCGGGCGGCCGCCGGAGTATCACGTGATCGTGCAGCCGGAAAAATTGAACAGCTACGGCCTGCCACTCACCAAAGTCGTCGAGGCCATCCGCAACACGAACACTATCGCCGCCGCCGGCATGATCCAGGAGAACTATCACCTCTACCTCGCCACGGTCACCGGACTGATGCACGAAAAGGAGCAGATTGAAAACACGGTGGTGGATGTGGTGAAGGGCACGCCGGTGTTCGTGAAAAATCTGGCGACAGTACAGCCCGGCGAACGCGTGGTGTACAACATCGTCACCGCCAACGGCCGCCCTGCCGTGCTCATCAACGTGCTCCAGCAGCCCGACGGCAACGCCGTGGAAATCGCCGACGCGGTGAACCGCGAGCTGGCCGAAATCCGCAAGACGCTGGGCCCCGACGTCGAGCTGGCCACCTTCTATGACCACTCCGTTCTGGTGCGCGACTCGATTGCGGGCGTGACGGAAAGCATTTTGATCGGACTTCTTCTCTCCGTCGCTGTGCTGGTCGGATTTCTGAAGAGCTGGCGCACCACCGTGGTCGCCACGCTGGTGATTCCCATCGCCGTGCTGTTCGCGGTCGTTTTCATGCGCCTGTTCAACATGAGCTGGAACTTGATGACGCTCGGCGGCCTGGCCGCGTGCATCGGCGTGGTGATTGACGACGCCATCGTGATGGTGGAGAACATCATCGTCCATCTTTCCATGGGACAGGCGCCGAAGGAGGCCGCGCGGAGCGCGATCCACGAGCTGACGCCGGCGCTGATCGGCTCGACGCTGACGCCGACCATGGTGTTCGTGCCGCTAGTGTTCCTCAGCGGGATCTACGCGGTGTTTTTTCGCGCGCTGGCCATGACCATGGTCACCGCGTTGCTTGCCTCGCTCTTCCTCGCGATTTTCTTCACGCCGGTGCTGGCCAGCGTCTTTTTCCGCGCGCCGAAAGGGCCGGCGGAAACAGACATGCACCGCGCCGAGCAGGCCGGCGAAGGCCGGTTTCTGCGCTGGGGCACGGCGCGGTATGAAGCTGCGCTCAGGTGGGCACTGCGCCACACGGGCATCATGCTCTTCGCGAGCCTCCTGATTCTGGCGGGTGCCGTGGGTCTCTATTTCCAGTTCGGCATTGATTTCCTGCCGAAGCTGGACGAGGGCGCGTTCGTGCTCGACTACATCATGCCGGCCGGTACTTCGCTCGAAGAAACCAACCGCGTGCTGCAGCACATCGAGAAATTCCTGCACGAGACGCCGGAAATCGAAAGCTACTCGCGGCGCACCGGCGCGCGCCTGGCGCTGGCGATTGCTGAGCCCAACACCGGCGATTTCCTGGTGAAGCTGAAGAAGGACCGCAAGAGATCGCTCGAGGAAGTCACCAGCGAGCTGCGCGCGAAGATCAAGGCGTCGGAGCCGGTCATCGACGTCGAGTTCCCGCACATCCTCGAAGACCTGATCGGCGACCTGGCCTGGTCGCCGCAGCCCATCGAGATCAAAATCTTTCACGACAACGCCGAGACCTACAAGGGAGTCGCGCAAGAAGTTGAGGAGTGGCTGCAGAAGCCCGACAATATCAAGGGCGTGGTGGACGTGGTGAACCAAACGCTGGTGATCGGCCCGTCGGTGAATTTCCGCGTGAATCCGGAGAAGGCCCAGCGCGCGGGTTTCGCTGTGACCGACGTGGCGGAGATCGAGTCGGCCATTCTCGATGGCGAGGTGGCGTCCAACATGATCCGCGGCCAGCGGCTGATCGGCATCCGCGTGCGCTACCCATCGAAGTACCGCGCGACGGTGGACAGCCTGCGGGGCCTGCTGATCACTTCGCCCAACGGCACTACCGTGCCGCTTTCCTCCGTCGCCGACGTGGAGATGGAAGAAGGCACCACCGAAATCCACCGCGAAAACCTGCGCAATATGGCCCGCGTCACGGCGCGCCTCGAGGGCCGCGACCTCGGCTCCGCCATGCAGGAAATTCAGCAGCGCCTGCCCAAGGAAATCCA
>JACOSF010000194.1 GCA_016179005.1 Acidobacteriota bacterium
AGCACAAAAATATTTTCGCCGGAGCCTTCGCTCACGCACCCGTTCACATCCAGCGCAATCCCCTCCACATAGCCGTTGGTGATGGCTTCCATGCGGATGAGCTGCGAGTTCATGTAGTTTGCCGCTGCCTTGGCCATCGCCGGCAGCGTGTTTCCCGCCATGCGCGCCCAGGAGCTGACGCATACGTCCACGCCCTGCTCAATGGCGTCCGCGCCGAGATACTTGCCCCAATCCCAGCAGGCCATGAAGACTTCCACTGGGCACGGGAAGGGGTTCACGCCCACTTCGCCATAGCCGCGGATTACGATCGGCTTCACATAACACGCGTCCATTTTGTTTATGCGCACCACTTCCGTGGCCACGTTCATCAGCTCATCGCGCGTGTAGGGCATCTCCATGCGGTAGATCTGCGCGGAGTTCATCAACCGCTGCATGTGCTCCTTCAGCCGGAAGATGGCGGGGCCCTGCGGGGTGTGGTAGCAACGGATGCCTTCAAAGAGGCCGCTGCCGTAGCTGACCACGTGCGAAAGGATGTGGATCTTCGCATCGTCCCAGGGGACGAACTTGCCGTTGTGCCAGATCTTATCAGTCGGCTTGATCATGAACGCTCTCCGCTTGGAGGATTGGCCGCTCCAATCGCAGCCGGTCGGACGCCTTGGGATAGCCATCGTTCTGGGGGAGAACCGCGCCCATCTTCCCGGCGACGGCTCGTGCTGGCATGGATGCGGGCACTCGGTGTTCGCTGGAGTGGCGGATTTCAATTCGCGGGGCCGCACTCCGTCGTTCCAAATCGCAGTATAGCACACGGTTTTCGGTGTCAACCGCAAACCTGAGTCCGGCCCGAAGGCGAAGGGCGCAGCCGTCCAAATTGGCTGGCAAAGCTGCCGCGGATTCATTTTTTCGGCAAGCTGCGCAGAAAGTCCAGCACCGCGCGGTTGAATTCTTCTGTCTTCTCCATGTTGACCATGTGTCCCGCGCCGGGGATGACCACGGTCCTCGCGCCCGGCACGCGCGCCTGCAGGATGCCCGCAATGGCCTGGATGTTCAGCACGTCGCGGCTGCCGACCACAATCAGCGTTGGCACGCGGATTTCGCCGAGGCGTTCGACGGCCGGTGGTTTCATCCGCCGCTCGAGCAACGGATTGGACATCCAGTCCTTGGTGTTCTCCATCGAGAGCTGCCGCACCCGCGGCGCCAGCTTTGGATTTTCCATTGCCGGCGCCATGAAGCCGCTCTTCAGCCACAGCTCGGTCACTTTCGCGAAGTCGTCCCTCTGCGCTGCGTCGAGCGATTCCTCCCAGGGAAAATTGTTGGGCATCGAAAAACCCGTCATCCCGGCACCCACGGGCACCAGCGCGCTCACCAGTTCAGGATGCGCGAGGGTAAAGTCGATGGCGATGCGCCCGCCGAGCGAGAGACCCACCAAGTGCGCCTTCTCCACGTTCAACTGCTTCAACAACGCGTAAAGGTCCTCCTCGCTCGCGTAGACCTGCGTGGCCGCGTCGGACTTTCCATAATTGCGTACATCGTAGCGGATCACGCGGAAGGACTGGGCAAAGAGTTGGAACTGGTCGTCCCACATCCGGCGGTCGAGTTGCCCGCCATGAATCAACACTACGGGATCGCCAGTGCCGGCTTCCTCGTAGAAGAGCTTTCCGCCGTTCACGTCCACCGTGCCACTCTTGACGGATTTCTGTGCAAAGGTGAGGGCAGGGAAGAGAAGAAGCAGAATGAACAGCGCGGGCGCAAGTCGAATTCTCATCAGCATCACCCCGTTCAGGAATTGGGCATAACTGCCGGGATTGGATTCTACTTCGTTTGCGAAGGGTTGGCCGGCGGTTGAAGCGATTCGAAGATCGTGTTCGCTTCGGCGCGGCGGGTTTCAATTCGCGGAGCCGCACTCCGTCGTTCCGAAGCGCAGTATAGCACACGGTTTTCGGTGTCAACCGCAAACCTGAGTCCGGCCCGAAGGCGAAGGGCGCAGCCGTCCAAATTGGCCGCTTATTGCTGTGGGTTCTGCGCGGGAGTTTGCCCCGGGAGGCTGCGTTGCATGGCGGAGTTGTAGATCGCCCGCAGCTCGCTCCGCCGCGCGTCCTGGGCGTTTTCCCAGACCCCCACGAGAAGGAACGGGATCACCACTGCCGCGGCCACGAACTTCGATCGGCGCTCGATGCGCGCCTCGGGCTCCCAGCGGAACAGCTTGGTGGAAACAAACAGCGCCATCCGACTTTCCAGAGCGAGGCGCCGCCGATGAAGACGTATTGCAGGCCAATGATCAGGTGCGTGGCCGGCAGAAACACGCTCACACGCTGGAGCCAGCCGGGGAAGAGCACGATCGGGAACGTGGCCCCGGAAAAAAACAGGAAGAGAAACCAGATGGCGTTGTTGATCACCTGGGTTTCCTGCATCGTGTTTGTCATGCTGGCCACGATCAACCCGAACGAGGCAAAAGTGACCGTACCCAGGCTCATCATCACGAACAATCCCCACACGTTTCCGAAGCTCACCACGTTCCACACCCAGCGCGCCAGTAGCAGCTCGATGACGACCGTTGGCATCGTCAGGATGTAGTTCGAGATCACGCTGGAGACGAGCATCGCGAACGGCCCCACCGGCGCCAGCCGGAACTGCCGCAGGATGCCCTGCTCGCGGAACGTCACGAGTTGGATGCTCAGCCCCCAGAAGCTGCCCATCACCGTCAGCGCCAGCACCGAGGGCATCAGGTAGGAGATCATCCGCGCGTCCCCGCGACCGAAAATCGTGGCGAAGACAAACAGGAAGGCCAGCGGCATCACCAGGCTGAAGAACATGAACGCGCGGTTGCGCATGGCCAGCCGCATGCGGATCTTCGTCAATATCCAGGTGTTCCTCAATCCCGCAGTCTCCTTCCCGTCAGCTCGATGAACACGTCTTCGAGCGAGGGCGCGGCAATTTCGAGGCTCTGCAATTCGTTCCCAATGGCTTCGAGGTGCTTCACCAGCGCAACAATCGTTTGCGGCGGCCGCCGCGAGTGCAGCACGTATCTGTCCTCGAACATCCGGCAGTCGGCCACGCCCTCCAGCTTTTCCAGCGCGCCATCCTGTGCTGCTCGTGCCAGGCGCACCTGAATGCGGGTGGTGCCCTCCGAGCGCTCCTTCAGCTCGCGCGGTGTGCCCATGGCCATCACCTGTCCGTGGTCGATGATGGCCACGCGGTCGCACAGCCGCTCGGCTTCTTCGATGTAATGCGTGGTCAGCAGGATGGTTTTCTTTTCCTGGCGCAGCTCTTCGATGATGTCATAGATTTCGCGGCGAACCTGGGGGTCGAGCCCGGCCGTCGGCTCGTCGAGGAACAGCACGAGCGGCTCGTTCACCAGCGCAAGCGCCAGTGCCAGGCGCTGTTTCTGCCCGCCGGAGAGCCGCGAATAAAACGTGCGCCGCTTTTCTTCAAGGCCGAAGCGCCGCACCAGTTCGGCCGTATTCCGCCGCTTCGAATAAAAGCTGGAGAACAAAGCCAGCGCCTCATCCACGCGGAGCTTTTCGGGAAGAGCGGTGGATTGCAGCACCGCGCCGAATAGGTTTTGATAGGCAGAGCCGCTGCGGTGAGGGTCCATTCCGCAGACGCTCACGTGTCCCGAATCCGCGGTGCGCAAGCCTTCGAGGATTTCGACCGTGGAGGTTTTGCCGGCGCCGTTCGGCCCCAGCAGGCCAAACACCTCGCCTTCGCGCACCTCGAAGCTCACCCCGCGCACCGCTTCCACGGGGCCGTAGCTCTTTTTCAAGTTCTCGACTTGGACAATCGCGTCGTTCACGTTGGGCGAGACATCATAACGGAGAAAGGTGAAAATCGAAAATCGGCGACTTGTATGCCGCCGAGAAGGAGAACTATCTCATCCGGAAGCTCTTTACTCGCGCGGTTTTCTGAAGTCTTCGCGGGGGGTTCCATTGGTGCGCGGCTATGTCAACGCGAGAGCCCGCAAACCGCGTCCCTTCGCTTTCCAATAGTTTTCGTTGCAGTGACGCCTGCGGCTCGCGGATCAAAATGCGCCCACCCGCACCAACGACGCGGTGCCATGGGATGCCGCGCCCGGGTGGGCACGCAAACATCGCGCGGCCGGCGGAGCGCGCACCTCCCGGCAGCTTGAGCGCGCGGGCCAGTTGGCCATAGGTCACTACGCGCCCGCGGGGGATACGCTTCACAAAGCTGTGAACGACGCTCCAGGACATACTTGTCTCCACCGACAGCCTAAAGGTACTAGCCCA
>JACOSF010000056.1 GCA_016179005.1 Acidobacteriota bacterium
GACGACCCGCTGGCTTCCGTAGTGCTCGGCACGGGGAAAATGCTGAGCGATTTCCAGTTGCTGCGCCAGGTGTGCATCGACTGATGCGGCGCCCGTCCCGCTCAGCGGGAACGCGAAGCCGCCCGGCCTCACAACCACCATGCGCGTCATCCAAACCGTTCAACGGCCGCTGATCCTGCTGGCCACCGTGGTGCTGGCGCAGGTGCTGCTGCTCGCCGTGCAGATCAAGCGGGGCGACGTGCGCCTGATCCGCATCGTCGCCGTATGGGCGATGACGCCGTTGCAAAGCGCGGGAACGTCACTGATCGACAGCGTGGGCAGCACATGGAACAACTACGTGAGCCTGCGCAAGACGCGCCAGGAAAACGAAAAGCTGCGCAAGGAACTGGCGGACCTGAAGCTGCGCACAGCGCACCTGGAAAGCCGGGCCGCGGAAGCAAGCGAACGCCGAGGTGCCGATGCTGGTCGCGCGGGTGATTGGCTCGGGCGCGTCGGAGAGCAGCCGCACGCTCTACATTGACCGCGGCGAGACCGACGGCATCCACAAGAACATGGCTGTCATCACGCCGGAAGGCGTGGCCGGCAAGGTGCTCGAGACTTTTTCCAAGTCTTCCCTGATCCTGCTGATTACGGACAAGGACAGCGGCGCCGGAGCGTTGCTGGCCAATTCGCGCACCTTCGGCGTGGTGCGCGGCACGGGCGAGCCGACGGTGGAATTGCGCAACGTAATTAACGATCAGGACGTGGCCCTTGGCGAAACGGTGCTGACATCCGGCCTCGATCAGATATTTCCGAAGGACCTGCCACTGGGCACGGTGGCAAGCGTAGAGAAGGGAAACCCGTTCAAACTGATCCGGGTGAAGCCCGCGGCGCGGCTGGACCGGCTGGAAGAAGTGCTGGTGCTTCTGACGCGGCAGGAAATCCCGGAGAAGAAAGAAGCAAGAGCTGCAGGGGCGCCGGAAAAGAAACCGTAGTGGCAAGGCTGCGTGCACGCCAATGGGCGAGGGCGCACACGCCCTTCGTCCCGCGAGTGCGGGATCAGGGCAGGCAGGTGCGCCCCTACAACTGACCAATGGCTTTGCGGGCCCAATTCGAACAGCATATCGAGGTACACAAATACCCGTGGCCGGCGGTGTGGGGCACGGCATTTCTGGCGGTGCTGGTGCGGGCGTTTCTGCCCGTGTATTTCCCGAATGCGGCGCTGCTGGAGCTGCCGCTGCTGGTGACGCTCTACTTCGCGCTGAGCCGGCGGAATCCAGGCGCAGGACTGCTTCTGGGCATGGGGATCGGGCTGTTGCAGGATAGCGTAAGCCCGGTGCCCATCGGCTACTACGGCATTGCCAAGACGCTGGTGGGTTATGCAGGGTCTTCCATCGGTGGACGGCTGGACGTGGACCATCCCATCAGCCGGTTCCTGATGACATTTGCGTTCTTCCATTTTCACCAAGGCGTGCTGGTGCTGATCAAGCGCGTGCTGCTGGCTGAGCCAGAGGCCATGTTCAGCACGCGGCTGCTGCTGGCATCGCTGGTGAATGCCGGCATTGCGGTCGCGTTGTTCCCCCTGCTCGACAAACTGAGAAAGGCCTCCTGACGCGACTAAAGTCTTATCCAGTTGAACAAGGTGGCTTGCACAGAAACGGTGCAGGTGCTACCGTGAGCAGCACTTAGGGGATGCTGCGAGCAGAAAGCTGGCAGCGCCCAGACGGGCACGATGTGGTTCGGCTATGCTCACCACAGGTATCGTGCCCCTACAAAGAGATTCGAGATCAAGGACGTGTAGCGCGCAGGCACCTGGCCCTGACTGGCGCTCGTTCGGGCGGAAGAGAAATTGTCGGACTGGATTGGGAATGACCAAAGACTGCCGCAGGGGCGGCTGGCGGCGATTTCCTACCTCATCGCCGCGTGCACACTGTTTCTTCTGATCGGCTTCTGGAAACTGCAAATCATCCAATCGGATCACTACGGACAACTGGCGGAGCGCAACCGCATCCGCTCGATTCCGATCATTGCGCCACGCGGACAAATCCTGGACCGCGAAAAGCGCGTGATTGTGGACAACTACCCGTCGTTCAGCGTGTGGCTGCTCCGTGAAGATCCCAAGCTGCTGGAGCAGGGCCTTCCGCTGGTGGCCGAAGGCCTGGGCATCCCGCTCGAAGAAATCCTGCAGCAAATCGAAGCCTCGAAGAACATTCCCAAATTTCAACCCCTGCAGATTAAGCCGGAAGCCAGCCAGGCAGACATCGCATTCATTGAGTCGCACCGCGCCGATTTGCCGCTACTCGAACTGCTGATGGTGCACCGGCGGCGCTACCCACGCGACGGATTCATGGCGCACGCCATCGGGTACGTCGGCGAAGTGAGCGAAAAACAGATTGAAGCCAGCGGCAACAAGCTGCGGCCGGGCGACTTCGTCGGCAAGTCGGGCCTGGAGCGGCAGTACAACGAAACGCTGATGGGCACCGACGGCATGCGCCGCGTGGTGGTGAACAGCGTGGGGAAGGAAGTCGAGCGGCTGGAACACGTCGAGGCGCAGGCGGGCGAGAAGATTCAACTGACGATTGATTACGACTTGCAAGTGATGGCGGAAGCGGCGATGAAAGGACAGAAGGGCGCGGTGGTGGCGCTCGACCCGCGCACCGGCGAAGTGCTGGCCATGGTCAGCCGGCCGGCCCCGGACCCCAACTCGTTTGCGATACGCATTCCGGCGCAAGAATGGAAGCAGTTGAATGAAGACCCCGACAAACCCCTGCTCAACCGGGCCATTCAGGCTCAACTCGCACCGGGCTCGGTGTTCAAAATTGTGATGTCCACGGCCATGCTGGAATCGAAAACGATCCCGGAGGATTTTTCAGTTTTCTGTCCCGGATATGCGGACTTCTACGGGCGCAAGTTCAAGTGCTGGGTGTTCGGCACAATGCCATCGTTCACTCCTGCGACGTTTTCTTCTACAACGTCGGCAAGCGGCTGGGGATTGACCGCATCTCCTACTACGCCTACCGGCTCGGGCTGGGCCGGCGCACGGGCATTGACCTCCCCGGTGAAATGGAAGGCCTTGTGCCTTCGGAGGAGTGGAAGCAGCGCGCGTTTAAGCAGCCGTGGTACGCCGGCGAAACGATCTCCGTGGCCGTGGGGCAGGGCGCGACGATTACCACGCCGCTACAACTGGCGCGCACCATCGGAGGCATCGCGCTGGGCGGCGTGTTCAAGCAGCCGCACTTGCTGATGAATCCGAAGGCAGTGAAAGAGGAAACCTTTGCGCTCAACGAGCACACCACGGAAATGGTCACGCAGGCGATGTACGGCGTGGTGAACGAAGGCGGGACGGCAGCGGGCGCACGGCTGGAGGGCATCGAGTTCTGCGGCAAGACGGGTACAGCGCAACTCATCAGCGGCGAAGGATTGAAAAAAGCAGGGAAGCAGAAGCAGTTCTCAGATAACGCGTGGTTCGTGGGCTACGCGCCGCGGCGCAACCCGGAAATTGTGGTGGCGGTGCTCGTCGAGCACGGCTTGCACGGCTCGACGGCCGCGGCGCCGGTGGCGCGGGACATCATCAAGGCTTACTACGAAAAGAAGAGCGCGCGGGATAAGCAGCAGTACACGGTGGACTACCGCCGCTATGAAATGAGCGATTCACCGGAAGTGACGCAGGTACCGCCGCGGACGGGCCCGGCGGAGGTCACGCCGAAGCCGGCACTTCCGGCACCGCAACACAAAGGAACATCCGCACAGAGATGAGGGAAGGAATCCGCATCCGGGATTTCGACTGGGCGCTGCTGCTGATCGTCCTGGCCATCTGCTCGCTGGGCGTGGTGGAGATCTATTCCGCGACGCACAATGGCCAACTGGCGGGGATGCACATGCGGCAGTTCTGGTGGGTCATGATCGGTCTGGGCTGCATGCTGGTGGTTTCGCGCATCGACTACCATGCGATCCTGGACCAGGCGCCGGTGCTGTACATCCTCGGTCTGGCCGGGTTGGTCCTGGTGCTGGCGATCGGGCAGGTGCGCTTCGGGCACAAGAGCTGGCTGAACTTCGGCGGGATGAATTTGCAAGTGTCAGAGCTGGTGAAGTTGATTATAATTGTAGTGCTGGCGCGCTTCTACAGTGAGGTGCGCACCGACCGCCTGAACCTGTTGGACATCGGCAAGGCAGGCGTGCTGGTGGGATTGCCGGTGGGGCTGATCCTGCTCCAGCCGGACTTCGGCACGGCGGTGATGTTCCTGCCGATAGCCGCGATGGGAGCGTTTCTCTCCGGCATCCAGTGGAAGCACATGGTGGCCTTCGCGCTGATCGCCGCCCTGCTTCTGCCGGTTGGCTGGTATGCTCTGAAGCCGTACCAGAAAGAGCGCATCAATACCTTTCTCCGGCCGGAAGAAAACCTAAGGGGAGCCGGTTACCAGACGCAACAGGCGAAAATCGCCGTCGGCTCCGGCGGGTTCTGGGGCAAGGGAATCGGCAAGGGAACGCAGAACCAGGGAGGATTCATACCGGTCCGCTGGTCGGATTTTATCCTCGCCGCGCTGGCCGAGGAGACAGGATTCATCGGAGTGTTGGTCACTCTGCTGCTGTATATGTTTTTGCTGTTGCGCCTGGTCCAGAATGCTCAGTGGGCGAAAGACCGCTCTGGAATGTACATCGTGATGGGCGTGGCAGCAGTCCTTGGGGTCCATGTATTTGTGAACGTGGGGATGATGATCGGCTATGTGCCGGTGACCGGAATACCGCTGCCGCTGATGAGCTACGGTGGGTCCTCCACGTTGTCCGTGTTTATGGCGCTGGGCCTGGTGATGAACGTGCGCATGAGGCGCTTCGTCAATTGATCCCGCGCCGGTAGTGCCGGCGGGCCGTCCGCGTTGCGGAGCGGGCCCGCGGAACAGAATCCGAAAGAATCTGAGAGCTCAGCAACGCGTGAGAGATGGAAGCATGAACGAGGAAGTCTCCATCACAGGCGCTCCGCCACCGGCGGACACCCTGCGCCCGTCTGCACACCGCACGGCCCCACGCTCCTGCGCTCCGAGGAGTTTTCATGTCCAAAGAGCTGGTTATTTCCGCGACCCCGCACGAGACGCGGGTCGCCATCCTGGAAGACGGTCACCTGTGTGAGATTTACGTCGAGCGCGAAAAAGAATTCGCGCTCGTGGGAAGCATCTACAAAGGCCGCGTAACCCGCGTGCTGCCCGGCATGCAGTCGGCCTTCGTGGAGATCGGCCTCGATAGCGACGCCTTCCTCTACGTCAGCGACTTCTTCGAAAACCTGGAAGACTACGAAGGCATCGCCACCACGGTCGAAGG
>JACOSF010000195.1 GCA_016179005.1 Acidobacteriota bacterium
CGGCAGCAATTCAGCAATGCGTTCTGGATGGTAGTACTGGGCAGCTTCAGCCGCCCCTCGACGAGATGGTCCAGAATGGGCACCGCCGCATCCGGAATCCCCAGCCTTCCCAGTCCGCGGATCGCAGCCACCCGCGTTTCCGCGCTCGCATCATCCAGCGCCTCGGCGAGTGCCGGGATGACCTCCGGGGCTCGCGTCCGCCCCAGCGCGAACAGCGCCTGGCGTTTCCGCCAACCTTGCTGCGTTCGCGCCTCCAGGATTCGCCGATCCAGCAGACCACTCAGGCGCAGGCATTGCAGCAGCCGTTTGGCTTCCTCGCCTTGTGCCCCTTCGAGCTGGTCCAGCAGCAGCGTCTCCACAATGCTCCGGTCCATCTCCTCCACGTCCCAATCCTGCAAAGGCGCTTCGCCGCTCACAATCGCTTCCCACTGCTTGCGGATTTCTTGCGACCTCTGGTCCCTCCGTTGGAAGAGGCGGTGCCGCCAGGCTCTTCGTCCCAGGATAAACGCGAGGAGCAGGCCGATGCCCGCCGCCGTGGCCACGATGGCCTGCACAACAATGCCCGCGGGGCCGAGCCGCTCGACGAATTCGATGATGCGATCAAAAACGGATGGCATAAGAGAATCCAAAGCTCGTCTGTTTTCTTCCTTGCGACCGGTCTTGATACGCCACGTAAAACGTCAACCGCGTAGAAAACGTTTCCGTACACCCGCCGGTGCAGCGGAAATATCAGCCGCGTCATGCCCGAAGGACGCCATCCGGCCGGCAGTCCCGGAAAGCGGCTGCGCGCCATGGTCAGCGATACTTGCCAGGTCCAGTCCCGCGGCAAATACAGCAGCATGCTCGGAGTCAGCGTCAGGATGCGCGGCAAAGCGAACCACAGCCAGCGCTGCCCGTAGCTCACTTCCATCCCGCGGACGAAAGATTTCTTTCCGAAATTCATTCCGTGACCGTATTCGAAGAATGCCTCGCCCTTGGGAATCACGCCCTGGTCGCGCGCCGCGGCAAAGCCTGCGGTCAGCGCGTCGCGGTGGCTCAGCCGGTAGGTCAGCGCCCCGGAAAACCGCGTGGCCTCCTGTCCCGCGCGGTGATAGAAGGTGCTGGAAAAATTGCTCGTCCAGCGCGACGCCAGGTCCGAGCGCAAGCTCAGCGTCACCCCGCGCCAGTGATCCGTGTAGTTGAACTTATCGAAATCCGCGCCGACGCGCAATTCATGTCGCGGCCCTTCCGCCACGGAGTCCAGCCCCGCGCGCGCCTCGTCGTTCTTCGGCTCGAGTGCCAGCGCTTCGCGAAACGCATTACGCGCTTCCTCCGAGCGCCCCATCGCTCGCAGCGCCCGCCCGCGCCGCACCTCCACCTCCGCCGACCGCGGCAGCAGGTCCCGCGCCCGCGAAAGCAGCGCCAGCGCCTCGTCGTACTTCTGCTGCGCCATCAACACGTCGGCCAGCCCTTGCAGCACGTCCGTATCGTTGGGAAAACTTTCCAGGACTGTGCGGTACTCCCGCTCGGCTTCCGCGCGCCGCCCCAACCAGTTCAGCAACCGCGCTCGCCACCCGCGCGCTTCCATGTCCTGCGGCGCTTCCTCCAGCCGCCGCTCGGCAATTGCTAGCGCGGCCGGCAGATCCTTTTGCGCCACCCGCTCACGCACCTGCGCCTGCCAGTCCGCCTGCTCTCGTCTGCCCGAACTCTGTTTCCCATTTCCCGCCTGCGCCCCCGTCGCAATGCTGCAAATCGAAATCAGAAAACTCAACGCCGAAATCATCGCAAGGTCCCGCCATGTAACTTTTTGTTTCCATCCCTTCACGAGATTCTCCATCCCTGTCACATGCACGGCCCAAACCGTTCCTCGCAGCACATCATACACTCGCTAACCTGCTGTACCACGGCCACTTAGAGTTAGCCCACAATCCTCACGTGGGAGTTTACCAATTTCTGCGTTGTAGCGGAATAGTACGGTCGGCCCAGAACGGGATGGCCCGGAATAGGAAATTCGATGATTTTCTTGTAGGAGGGAGTCTGTTGCCGAAACCTCTGGACGTGAATCCCGCGGCTACTTCTTCTTCCGCATCCGGAGTTCCCGCCCGCCGTTGTGGTATTCCACTTCGTCCATGAAGTGTCGGATCAGGTAGATGCCGCGTCCCACGGCGCGATAGAGGTTTTCGGGTCGCGTAGGGTCGCGGACCGTGGCGGGGTCGAACCCCTGTCCCTCGTCCTGCACCACCAGCAGCAGGCAGCCGTCGCTCTCGTGGTAGCAGTCCAGTTGGACGCGTTTTTTCGGCTCTGCCTTGTTGCCATGCAGAATGGCGTTGGCCAGCGCCTCGCGCAGCGCCAGCTCTGCCGCCGCGGACTGCCCGTCCACGCACCCATGCTCGGCCATCACCCGCAACGCCCGGCTGACCACCGGCTCCACCATCTCGATCTGGCTGGGAATAGCCTCCGAAAACACACGTGTTGCGGCAGCTTTCTTTCCGGGGCCGGAGCGAGGAGAGGTTGGCCTTTTTCGAGGAAAAGTCACGCGGCGGGTTTTTTTGAAAACATCATTCCGAAATTTGGGTCCAACCTTTATCTTAACCGAATCACTTCCATCCAGCAAGCCCGCCCAACGGCTACTTCCGAACTCGCTTCGCCGTGATTTTCACAGGCAGCGCACGCCCTTCGGCGCGGTCCATCTTCAGCCCCAGCCATCCGGCCACCGTCGGCGCCACATCGACCAACCTCGCGCCATCCAGTTTCCCCGCCGCGATGGACGGCCCGTAGAACAGCAGTGACGCCTTCATGTCCTTATGGTCCGGAGCGAATCCGTGCCCTGCGGGGCCGCGTGCCGGAGAATTCAATTCGCCCGTATAACCCCATGTAAACAAAAATCCTTCCGCCGCTTCGATGCACAGATACGCCTCCGGGTCGCCACCCATGGCCACAATCTGTTCGTGTGTGAAAATTCGTCCCACTCCGGTTCCCGGTTTTCCCGCCAGCGGCTCGAAAATTTCGCGCAGCGTTTTCTTCGTCGCTTCGTCGCCCGCGTCTTTCACATGGAAGTACGCCGTTCCGGTATTCGACACCACCACCGCCTTCCAGTCCGTCAGCCGGTTGCGGTCATCCATTGTGACCAGCCCTTTTTCTTTCAGCAGCACGCCCGGTCGCACCTGCTTCGAGTAGCGCGTAAACCCGTGGTCGGACACCACCACCAGCGCCGTCTGCTCCCACGTCCCCGCCTTCTTCGCCGACGCAATCACTCGCGCGATCTGCGCATCGGCATTCTCCACAGCGGCATTGGCTTCCGGACTCCACGGCGTTTTTTCGTGCTGCCAGTGGTCCACTTCGAAGATGTGCAGCATCACCAGTTGCGGCTTTTGCGTTTCGATCAGGTACAGCGCGATTTCCGTCGCCGCCTTGTCCTTGATGTCCGGCGGAGTAAATTCCTTCCAGAAATCCGGCATGCGCTTCACCACCGCATCAAGAATTCCCGGCGGTTTCGCCAGTGCCCGTGTCATCTTCATGTCTTCCGGCGAGCTGGCCCGCCAGTATTCCGGCACCACCGCGTCCGCCTTGGCCCCCACCGTCACCGGCCAGTCAATCAGCGCCGTCTTCAACCCTTTCGCCCGCGCGGCATCCCACAGCGTGGGCACCTTGATGTCTTCCGTGTACCACCGCCAGCCGGCTTGATTCTTATCCAACGGATCCCACGCCTGGTTGGACACAATCCCGTGCGTCCCCGGATTCGTTCCCGTCGCGATGGTGGTGTGCGCGATGTATGTGGACGCGGGAATCACCGACAGCGCCCCCGCACTCGCTGCGCCGTTTTTCGCCAATTCCCGCAGCGTCGGCACCTTCAGACCGTGCGCGTCCGGCTCCATGTAACTCGCTGGCAGCAGCCCGTCCACCGAAACGATAATCACGTAACGTATCGGGCCGGACCGCATGCCTGTCGTTTTGGCTTGTGTAGCGGCAACCGGCGCCACTTTTGCGCCGGTTGGCATTTCCGTTTGCGCTGCCGCTTTCTGCGCCGCGACCGGCACGGCCATCAGCGCGGCCACCGGCAGCACAGCACAGCACACCGCGAGCAAAGCAGGGAAGCGCTTCATCATTTGTGATGCTCCTTTTTGTTTTTGTAGCGCCGGGGCGCAGCCCCGGCAGCATTTCAATGGCGTGCCGCGGCCTGCTTACTCTAGCCCGTGCTTCCCACAACCGCAAACAAAAAGCCCCGGATTTCTCCAGGGTTCATGTGGAGTGCGGCGGCTTGACGCCGCCTTGGTAGCGGGGGCTTTACGCCCCCGCCCTTTTGCTTTTCGATTTTCGTTTTTTTACTTCCCTGGGGCCTTCGTCGGCGTCGCCGCGCCATTCACCGGCGGACGCAGCGCGAAATAGCCCCGCGCGAATGCAGAGTGTCCTCCGCCCGTCTGCACGGCCACCGCCTGCACCGTGTACCGCCCCGGCGCAAATTTCTCCAGCGGCAGGCTCAGCCGGAACGACGCGATGTGCGTCTTCGCATCCACTTCCGCCGGTTCCACCATCGGCGTTTCGCTCAACCGCTCGCCGCCGCGGAAAAACAGGAGTCCCGCGCGCAGTGTGGCCGGGTCCACTTTGGCTGGCACGTACGCCTGGAAGAACACGTACATCTTCTGCTGCGTGGTGAACACCCGCGTCACGCTGGGGATGATTCGCTCGCCGCCCATTTCCAGCGGCGACCGCGCCATCTTCGCGCCGTCGGCAAACGATTTCTTTTCTACTTCCGTTGTCTTCTTCACCGTTTCGAGCTGACTCGACAGCATGATGGTGCTCAGCTCCAGGCGTTCCGGCTGCCGCATGGGGATCAGCAAATCCTGTTCGAACGTCCCGATGCGTCCCGACTCATTCTCTCGCGCCAGGAATTTCAG
>JACOSF010000196.1 GCA_016179005.1 Acidobacteriota bacterium
CTTGTCCAGCTCGCCGATCATCTGCGCGCGGATGAACTGCTCGATGTCGGGCAAGTCCCTCACACTCAGTTTTTGCTCGCGCAGCATGTACTCCAGCATGCCGACGATGGCGGCGCCTTCGAGGACGGCGTGGCGGGCGAGCTCGGCGTCGTCGTTGGGCCGGGCGGCTTTCGACCAGGGCTCAATATCGAAATGCTGATCCTGCAAGGCATGGACGAGCTCGTGGGACATGACCATGCGTTGCTCGTGGAGGGGGATCCAGTCCGCGATGTAAAACTCCTTGCTCTTGGGGTCGTAGAGGCCGGCCACTTGTTCGGTCAGTAGATCCACGATGAACTGTTGCAGATCGAAGCCACGGGGGATAAGGCCAAAGGTTTCGAACGCCTGCTGGTCGGCGTGCCACTTGGCGGCGTCGCGTTCCTCGTGCACTTCGCGGAGGATGAATTCTCGAATCTCTTCGCGCGTGCGGACCGTTTTCTTCAGGGGCGATTTCACCGGCAAGGAAATGATCTTGCTGACATCGGCGAGAACTTCGTCCGCGGCTTTGAGGAATTCCGGGCTGGCGGGGGTCGCGGGCGGCACGGGGGAGGATTGCTGCGAAAAAGCGGCCGCCGAGAAAAGAATGAGTGCTGCAAGAGTTGAGACGAGACGCTTCATCAATTTGTCGGCTCCCAGAACGCTTCCACTTTCCCCGTCATGAAGAGAGACTCTTCGCTTCGCTCAGAATGACAAGAATAACAGGATTTGAGATGGCATCAGGGGCCGGCGGGTTTTCTGGCGCGGGCGCACCAGACCTGGCCGGACTTGTGGCGCCGGCGGCAGGTTTTTCGGTGGAAGAGCCCGCGCCAATCTCGAAGAGGAACCAGCGAAACCAGTCGCGGGGCGAATTCCAGAATGGCGACGCCATTTTCCGCGCTCAGGCGGACGGCTCCGGCGGGGCAGGCAGAAAACTCATAAGGACGTTCATCAGGTCAGAGCGGGTGAGCATACCAACCAGGCGCTCGCCTTCGACGACGGGCAGGCATCCCACTTTTCGATCGAGCATGAGCAAGACGGCATCGCGAATGGGGGTATCCGGCGCGACGGTGATGGGATTGCGAAACATGACGCGTTCGATGGGCGTGTTTTCGAAGATGGCATTGTACTCCTCCTGGGTAATGGGACTGAGCAGCGAAGGAGCGCAGCGCTGGACGTCGCGCTCGGTAATGATGCCCACGAGCCGCTCGGCCTCAAGGACGGGAAGATGGCGGACGGAGCTGCGGCGCATGGTGATGGCGGCGTCGAGGAGTGAAGACTCTCGCGGGAGAGTGGTCAGGTTGGTATTCATGATTTCGCGCACGCAGTGAGAATTGCTCATCGAGCCTCCGGCCAACCAGCCAGACAGCTAAGGAATTCGCGGGTATGTTTTCACAGTGCGCGCGAACAAGTCAATGCGCAGCACGGGCTGATGCGCAGAACGTTACGGAGGCCGGGATTATGGACGGGAAGCGGGAGGAGGCTTGGGCGCGTCGGATTCCACGTGCTCGACGCGGCGCCAGGCAAAGCCGTCCCACTGGAAACGTTCGTTCATGATGCGGCGGCAGAGACGGGGGTTCTGTTCGTCGTTTTGCGAGCAGAAAGAAAGGTGGAAGCCGTCGGGGCAAACCTCGTAGGAGGAGCGCTCCAGAATGTCGGTGGTCCACACGGCGGTGAAGCGGCCATCGGAAAAGCGCCAGGCGGCAAAGGTGCCGGAGCGGAGCTCGTCGGTGCGCCCATTGACGGTGACGAAAATGATGTTGGAGGCGGCAATGGGCACCAACTCGGCATACTCGTCGAAGTAGTCGGGAAACTCCCAGCGGTCAATGCGCGCGGCAAGACGGAAGCCCTGCGGGGACGGAGGATAATAGCGAACGGCGGACGGGCCGCTCATGGAAAAATTGACGACGAGAGCGTAGAAAACTTCACCGTTGGCATTGGCGCCCAACCGGACCAGCTCGTAGCTTTCGCCGACGGCGCCGGGCCGTGCGAGAGTGGCGGCGAGGCGCTGATTGATGGCCGCGAGATCGCGCGGGCCCGTGCGATTCAACTGCTCGAGGACCAGCGCGTCGAGCAGCTTGAGAGTTTTCTCCTGCAGGTCTTCGGACTCGTCCGCGCCGGAGCGGCGGCGCTCGACCACCTGCGCTGCCAGATTCTTGAACTCGGCCACGCGCAGGTCTTCCGGCGCGGCAGGGGGCTGTTGCGCGCGAGCGAGTGGCGTCGCCAGCAGAGTGAGAAGGACGAGCAGTGCGCTACGGCGGTGCACGGGAAACCTCATTCGCGGTCCACGTCGGCCCAGCCGCCGCTGACGTCGATGGCCTGTCCGGTAACACCGCTGGCGGCGTCGGAGGCAAGGAAGAGAGTCATGGCGGCGACTTCATCCGGGGCAAGGATGCGTTTCAGCATGGTGACAGAAACGTATTTATCGCGGATTTTTTCGATAGGTACGCCCGTGGCCGCGGCACGCGCCTGAAAAACATTCTCGAGCAGGTCGGTCTGGATGGGGCCGGGGCAAATGCAGTTGACGCGAATGCCCAGGCGGCCGATCTCTTCGGCCAGACTGAGCGTAAGGCAGATCAGGCCCCACTTGGAGCTCGCGTAGGGGGTGCGCTGGGGATAGGCGATCTTTCCAGCCATGGAGCCGATGTTGATGATGCAGCCCGCCGCGGCGGGCGATGTCGCGCTGCGCGCCCGGTCCATCATGCCCTTCAAGACTTCGCGGCAGCAAAGAAATGCGCCGGTGAGATTGACGGCCAGAACACGCTCCCAGTCGGCCAGGGAAATCCCCGCGAGCGTACCGGTGGGGCCACCGATGCCGGCGTTGTTAACCAGCACGCGGATGGGGCCCAGTGACTCCTCGGCCTGCGCGACCATTTGCGTGACGTCCGCTTCCCGGCAAACGTCGGCCACCACGGCCAGTGCGCGGCCACCCCGCGCGGTAATTTCTTCGGCGGCGGCATGGGAGCCTTTGGCCGTGGTGCTGACCGCGGCAACCGCGGCTCCTTCTCCCGCGAAGGCCAGGGCGATGGCACGGCCAATGCCGCGGCTCGCGCCGGTGACAACAATTACCTGTCCTTCAAAGCGCCGGTTTGAATTCATGGGAGCGCAACTTTAGTACAGCGACGAACGCGTGTAAAGGAAGGTGCCGCGTGATTGGAAGTGCTGGGCCATGAGATGGGGAGACGTGCACAACCGGCGACACGCCGCAAAGTACGGCGAAAGAAAGAGTGGAAACAAGGCAGTATAATCAC
>JACOSF010000226.1 GCA_016179005.1 Acidobacteriota bacterium
CCCCTCGTTATACTCGCCCGCGACCTGTTTAGAAAGGATCTTCGCTTGTCCTTTGAGCCCCTCGACCAGTACTTCCAGCGCCAGAAAAAGCTGAAAGAGCTTGCCGCGCTCGGCCACGATCCTTATCCGCATCGTTTCGATGCTTCCGTTACGGTGAACGATGTCTTGGACCGATACGCTTCGCGCACGAAGGAAGCGCTGGAATCAGAAAAAATTCCGGTTCGCCTCGCCGGCCGGGTAATGACAATCCGCTTACAGGGCAAAGCTGGCTTTGCCCATATCCAAAGCCAGGGCTGCCGCCTGCAGATTTACGTCAAGCTCGACGTGGTCGGGCAGAACGCCTTCGAGCTTTACCGCCTTCTCGACATGGGCGACATCATCGGCGTCGAGGGATTTTTGTTCCGCACGAAAACGGACGAGCTTACCGTCTGGGTGGAGAAACTCACGCTGCTCACCAAGACCCTGCTGCCCCTTCCTGAAAAGTGGCATGGGCTTTCCGACGTTGAGCTGCGCTACCGCCGGCGCTATCTCGATCTCCTCTCCAACGTGCATGTCCGCGACATCTTTATCAAGCGCGCCGCCATCATCCGCGAGATCCGCAATTTCTTCGACGCCCGCGGCTACATCGAAGTGGAAACGCCGATGATGCACCGCATCGCCGGAGGCGCCACGGCGCGGCCCTTCATCACGCACCACAACACGCTGGACCTCAACCTGTATCTCCGTATCGCGCCCGAGTTGTACTTGAAGCGCCTCGTGGTCGGCGGCCTCGACCGCGTGTACGAGATCAATCGCAACTTTCGCAACGAGGGCATCTCCACGCAGCACAACCCCGAATTCACCATGCTCGAGTTCTATCAGGCCTACAGCGATTTCCGCGACCTCATGGACCTCACGGAGCAACTCATCACCGGCCTGGTTCAAAAAGTTTGCGGCGCGACCTCCATCCAGTATGGCGCGCACACCGTGGACTTCGCCAAGTGGCAGCGCCTCTCTATGCGCGAAGCTATTGGCCGCTACTGGCCTGCCGAGGCCGGGCCCGCGCCCGCGCCTGCCGAACTTGCCGCACCGGGCGGCCCCGCTTCCGTCATCGGGCGCTACAACCAGTGGGCCGCGGCGAAGGGCATAGACGTGGCGCACATTCCCAGCGGCGCCTCCGACGGCTTCAACACCGCGCTGCTGTTCGAGTTGGTCGCAGAGGACAAACTCATCCAGCCGACCTTTATTTATGATTTTCCGACGGACATCTCGCCGCTCTCCAAGCAGCGCGACGACGATCCCTCGCTGGTCGAGCGCTTCGAGTTTTTCGCCGGCGGGCTCGAGCTGGGCAACGCCTTCTCCGAGCTGAACGATCCCGACGAGCAGGAGCGCCGCTTCCGCGAACAAATCGCCCGCGGCGGCGAGGAAGTCCCCAAGGAACTCGACCTTGACTACATCCGCGCGCTCTGCCATGGGCTTCCGCCCACGGCCGGCGAAGGCATCGGCATTGACCGCCTCACCATGCTGCTCACCGATTCGCACTCCATCCGCGACGTCATCCTGTTCCCGCTGATGCGGCCCGAAACCCCTTCCGCGCCCGCGGAGCCGCCTCCCGCAGAGAAAAAATGAAATTCGAATGGATGGTCGCGCTGCGCTACTTGCGCTCCCCCAACAAGCCGACCGTGCTGCGCCTGATTACGCTGTTCGCCGTCATGGGTGTCGCCGCCGGTGTCGGCACGCTCGCGGTGGCTCTTTCGATGAACGCCGGCTTTCGCCAGACTTTGCAGGATCGCCTCCTTGGAGTTACCGCGCACGTCAACCTCACGCGCTCCGCCGCCGGAGGGATTGCGGACTACCGCGCGCTTCTCGAAAAGCTGCGGACTCTTCCGGGTGTCCGCGCTGCTGCGCCGGCCATCTACCAGACCGTTCTGCTTTCGTCCGGTGGCCGAGCTCGCGGGTTGATGGTGAAGGGAATTGATCCGGCTCTTGAAAAACAATCCAACGAAATCCTGAATCGCCTCGCCGCTGGAAAAGGGAAGGGCGCGCCGGACTTCGCTCCCGACGCGGACGGCATCGAAGCGATTCTCATCGGCCACACTCTCGCGCAGGAACTTTCCATCTCCGCCGGTGACTACGTCACGCTGACCAGCCCGCAGGGCCGGCTGACTCCGTTTGGGATGGTGCCGCGTACGCGGCGATTCCGGGTGGCCGCGGTTTTCGATTCCGGCTTTTACGATTACGACGCGAACTGGGGTTTTGTCACGCTTGCGGCGGCCCAAGGTCTCGCCGGCACTTCGGATCTGGCCGGCGTCCTCGAATTCCGCATCGCCCAACTCGACCGCACCGATGAGATAGCGCAGCAAATCCTGCGCGCTGCCGGCCGCGGGTTTTCCGTGAGCACGTGGATGGATCAGAACCGCGCGCTGTTCCGCGCGCTGCGTCTTGAAAAACTCGTCACCGCCATTTTCATTGGGCTGATTACCTTCGTCGCCGGTCTCAACATTCTCGTCGTGCTGGCCATGACTGTGACGGAAAAGGCCCGCGATATTGCCGTGCTGATGTCCATGGGCGCACGCCGCGAGCAGATCCGCAACATCTTCATCTGGCAGGGCCTCGCCGTCGGCGCGTTCGGCATGGCCATCGGCCTTGTGGCCGGCTACTCCCTGGCGTGGGCAGCCGACGCGGGCCGCTGGATCCGCCTCGATGCCGAGATCTACGCGATTCCTTACGTTCCGTTTCATGCCAACTGGCTCGACGCGCTCTGGATTATTGCGGCTACGCTGCTCATCAGCGTGCTGGCCACGTACTATCCCGCGCGCGCCGCCTCGCGCCTTCCGCCCGTTGAGATTCTTCGCTATGAATGACCTGACCTTCGGGCTGTCAGCCATCTCGCAGTTGAAAGATCTTCTCACTGACTCTGGCTCTCTGCTTGCACGCAGCTTGAGTGAGAGGATTCGCCTTGAGGAAACTCTCAACACGCAGAACATTTTTGGTTTTTCGAGCGTGCTACAATTGACGTACGGACAAGGATTTGCGGGTGTTTTCAATATTTAGATTTCAGGTGCAATTCGGTACTCGCCATGCCGAGAGAGAAAATAGGCAATCTCTTTCTCTTCGTTGGGGTGATAACGCACCCAACAGGGACTAACCGGACGAAGAGCTTTTGGCATCTTATCTGGCACGCGGCGCTTTAGTTTCGAGTTACAGCCGCTGGCTGGCTCGGCCAGAAAGAAGAACATGACCGCGCAGGGAACAATGAAAGCAGCAGAATCGCAAGTGCCGGGCAGTTCAGGCGATTCTATTCTCTCCGCCGGAGCTGTCCCGGTGATACGCGCCGAAAATCTGCGCAAAGTGTTTCGTTCCGGCGATGCGGAACTGACCGTTCTGGCCGGCGCCGAGCTTACTGTCAGTGAAGGTGAGCTGGTGGCCATCGTGGGGCCATCCGGCTCCGGAAAAAGCACGCTTTTGCACATTCTGGCCGCGCTGGACACGCCAACGAGCGGTGCTATATACTTCGCTGGGCATTCGCTTCAAGCTCTGACGGACGCGGAAATCGCTGACTTCCGCAATCGTCGCGTGGCGTTTGTGTGGCAACGGCATCATCTGCTGCCGGACTTCTCGGCGGTGGAGAATGTGGCGATGCCCCTTCTGCTGCGCGGGATTCCGGCAGCGGAGGCGATGCAGATCGCGCGTCAATGGCTCGACGAAGTCGGCCTCGCGCCCCGCGCTCATCACCGCGCTGGCGAGTTGTCCGGTGGAGAGCAGCAGCGAGTGGCCATCGCGCGCGCCCTGGTGGGGGAGCCGGCCCTATTGCTCTCGGATGAGCCCACCGGAGACCTGGACGAAGGGAACGCGGAAGCCATTTTCGAACTCATGCAGCGCTTGCATCGCTCGCATCGGCTGACCTCCATCCTCGCCACGCACAATCTGGCGCTGGCCCGGCGGTGTCACCGCGTTTTTCAGTTGGAGCACGGCATCCTTGAGCCGTCCAGCATCTCCGGACGGCCCGGGGCGCAGGTCAAGGGAGAGATCGGGTAACCTATGTTCGAGAAGTATACGGAAAAAGCGCGGCGCGTGATCTTCTTCGCCCGGTATGAGGCCAGCCAGTATGGCAGCCCGTTCATCGAGACGGAGCATCTGCTGCTTGGCCTGCTCCGCGAAGATAAGGCCCTCGCCAATCGCTTCCTGCGCTCGCACGGTTCCATCGAATCCATCCGCAAGGAAATCGAATCGCGCATCACTATCCGCGAGCGGATCTCCACTTCCGTCGAAGTTCCGCTCAGCCAGGAGTGCAAGCGCATCCTGAATCATGCCGCTGAGGAAGCTGATCGCCTCAGCCACAAGCACGTCGGCACCGAACATCTTCTGCTCGGAATCCTGCGCGAGGAAAAATGCTTTGGCGCGGAGATCCTCCACGAGCGCGGCCTGCGGCTGTCTGCCCTCCGCGAGGAGCTGGCCCGCTCCAGCAGTGAAAAGGTTCCGGTGAATCGCCCGAAAGAAACTTCGCTCCTGAGCGAGTTCAGCCGCGACCTCACGCAGTCCGCCATGGAGGGCCAACTCGACCCGCTCGTGGGGCGCGACCGCGAGCTCGAGCGCGTAGTTCAAATTCTTTGCCGCCGCACGAAGAACAATCCTGTGCTTATCGGCGAGCCCGGTGTGGGCAAGACGGCCATCGTCGAAGGCCTGGCCCAGCGCATTGCTGACGGCGACGTGCCGCCCTTCCTGGCCGACAAGCGCATCCTTTCGCTGGACCTTTCTCTCATCGTGGCCGGCACCAAGTACCGCGGCCAGTTCGAAGAGCGCCTGAAGACGATCATGAAG
>JACOSF010000227.1 GCA_016179005.1 Acidobacteriota bacterium
ATGATTTTGGACGGATGGCAAGTTGGAAGGTTAGAAGGTCGGAATGTCTGAAAGTTCACAGAATGCAGCGGCGGGGGTGTGGTTTTTAACTTTCTAACCTTCCAACATTTCAACCTTCAAACGTCTTACGCGCCTTCATACGGGAAGCGGTGGATGGCGACCATGCACTCCGCGAGGGCTTTGAGGAGCGACTCTCCCCAGCCGCAGGGCGTAAACGGCGCGGCCTTCTGATTGGTCTGCTTGTCGGCGCTGGCGAAGAACCTCAGCGAGTCCTCTTTGGGGTTGGCGAATTCCTTCACAGTGATGACGAACTCGATTACGCCGCTGGCCTGCGGCTTCTTCACGGAGAAAAACGAAAGCTGGGCCAGTTCGTCCGACGGCCTGGATTCCGCAAATTGCCATTCCGCCATGAGTCCTCCTCCACGCGCCGCCGTAGGGGCGGGCTTTCGCGTCTTGTGCGTCCCGGCGTCTTATGTCGGGAAGCCCCGCCCTTTGGAGTGCGGCGGCTTGCCTACCCTGAGCCACGCCGAAGGGACGCCGCTTTGCCTTTCTGGTGTTCCGGAAATCCCCGCGAGTGTGCCGCAGCGCGCAGGGAAAAGCAATTGGCAGGAAGGGCGCGGCAAGCAGCGCCCCTACAAAGAGAGATCCTTCGTCCCGATCCCGCAGGGCGGGATCGAGACTCAGGATGACGCGACAGGCCGCGTCACTTCGCTTCTTCCTCTTCCTCCAAAATCCCCGCGGCGGCCGCGATTTCGTCGCCGGCTTCGAGCCGCAGCAGTCGCACGCCCTGCGTCGAGCGCCCCGCCTCGCGAATCTCATTCGCGTGGACGCGGATCACTTTGCCCTGCGCGGTGATGATCATCACGTCGGATTCCTCGGAGACTTGCAGCGCCGCGACCACGCCGCCGTTGCGTTCGGTGGACTTGAGGTTGACCACGCCCTTGCCGCCGCGTGACGTCACGCGATACTCCGCCAGCGGCGTGCGCTTGCCGTAGCCCTTCTCCGCGACGGTGAGCATCAGCGAGGTGAGCGACTCGCGGATGGCGTCGCTCTCGATTTCCTCGAGGTCCGTGGTCGTTTTCTTCGTTTCCTTCTTGATGATTTCGAAGTCCGGCTGCACGGCGTCCATGGACACGACGTAGTCGCCCTTGTCGAGGTCCATGCCGATCACGCCGCCGGCGTTGCGCCCCATGTTGCGGACGTCGGTCTCGCGGAAGAGGATGGCCTGCCCGTCGTGGCTGGCGAGGAAGAGCATCTGCTTGCCGTCGGTGAGGCGCACGCCGATGAGCTCGTCCTTGTTTTCGAGGTTGATGGCGATGATGCCGGTGGAGCGCGGATTGCTGAACTCGGTGATCTCCGTTTTCTTGACGGTGCCGTTGCGCGTGGCGAAGAAGACGAAGCGGCCTTCCTCTTCGAGGTTCGTCGCCGAGACGACGGCGGCGAGCGTTTCGCCTTCCTGGAACTTCAGCAGGCTGGTGATGGCCTTGCCGCGCGTTGCCGCGGCCGCTTCGGGAATTTCATAGACCTTCAGCCAATACACGCGGCCCTTCGACGTGAACAGCAAAATGTAGCTGTGCGCGGAGGCGATGAAGAAGTGTTCGACGAAGTCGTCGTCGCGCGTCTTGGCGCCGATGCGGCCCTTGCCGCCGCGCGACTGGTGGCGGTAGATGTCCACCGGCGTGCGCTTGATGTAGCCGGCATGGCTCACCGTAATGGCCATGTCCACGTCGGCGATCAGGTCTTCGAGCTTGATTTCCTCGACGGCGTCCACGATCTGCGTGCGCCGCGGGTCGGCGTAGTCCTTGGAGATTTCGCGCAACTCGGCGATGATCACGGCCTTCAACTTTTTCTCGCTGGCCAGGATTTCCTTCAGCTCCTCGATGAGTTTCTGAATCTGCTTCAACTCCTCGAGGATTTTCTCGCGCTCCATCTGCGTCAGGCGGTGCAACTGCAGGTCGAGGATGGCCTGGGCCTGGCGGTCGGAGAACTTCCACGTCTCCATCAGGCCTTCTTTGGCTTCCTTGGGCGACTTGCTGCGGCGGATGAGCTTGATGATTTCGTCGAGATGCTCGAGAGCCTTCTTGAAACCGAGCAAGATGTGCTCGCGCTCCTCGGCCTTGCGCAGGTCGAACTGCGTGCGGCGGCGCACCACTTCGATGCGGTGGTTGATGAAGTGGTGGATGAACTCGAGCAGGCCCATCTCGCGGGGCTGCCCGCCGACGATGGCCAGCAGGATCATGCCGAAAGATTCCTGCATCTGGGTATGCTTGAAGAG
>JACOSF010000228.1 GCA_016179005.1 Acidobacteriota bacterium
CCATGAGCGCCGAATCGCCCATGATTTTGCTCCTCGGCAGAGGCTTCACGCCCGGCTCGCAATTCCTCGAGCGCTTGTGCCGCAATGGTTTCGTGTGCGCGGTCGCGCACACCTTGGATGAGGCGCGCGCGGCGTTGCGCGCCACGCAGTTTGATGTGGTGCTCAGCGAGATGGGTCTGCCTGACGAAAGCGCCTTCCCGCTGATTGGTCTGCTCGAGGGCACGCCGGCCACGTTGTTCTTCTGTGTCGGCGTGCACGATGGCTGCTGGTGGTTGCCGGCGCTGGCCCGCGGACGGCGCACATGGGGCCAGGCGGCGCTGCGCCCCGCGGAGTTTGCCCGCGCGCTCGCGGAGTTGCTCGGCACCGACGCACTGCGCGCTGTGGAGTCCGTGCCCAACGTGATTCCCATGCCGGCGCCACCAGCAGTGGGCCCCGCGAAGCCCGTGCGCTCCGCCGGGGAGGACAATCGGCAGGCAAAGAAATCTTCCCTGTGACCTCTGTTTCAAAACTCCGGTTTGCTTTCCTCGGGTGCCTCCACATTCCCGCCGGGGAAGGTTGGCGTGGAGGTGAAAGATGGCGACCCCGAAAACCGCTCCGAAGTCCGTGACCATCAAACTGACCGAAGAGCAGCGCAAGATGATTCAGCAAACCACCGGGCAGGACGTCAACGAGTTGACAATCGAGGCAGAAGAGAAGCGCGAGTCGCCGCTGCGCGTCACGGCCGAAACCGCGCGCAAGGCGCCTTCGGCTCTGGAGATCCCCGGCGTGGACAAGTCTTCGCCAAAACTGTACGAGTAGCCTGCGCCCTGCCGCTGAAACGCCGAAATAGTGCTCCTACCGCCCCCGGGAGGGGGCGTGTTTTTGTGCGCGGCCGGGTTTCGCTGGGTCAGCCGCGCGAGGATGTGAGCGCATCCTCAAACGGGTCCCACACACAGGCAATGGTGTGTGCGCTCCCCGGCAAAGAATATAATGACGGGAGCGGGGGCCATTCGTGGCAATGGAAAAGAGCCAGTTGAAAAAGCTGGACGCGTACCGCTGGCTGGTGCCCCACACTCGTTCCGGCTTGACAACATGTCTCAGATATGAGACATTCCCTTCGTGAAAGCAGCCGTTTTTCATCCTGCAGCGAGGGCGGCCATTCGGTTGTTTCCCGCCGAAGTGCGAAAGGAGCTGGGCAAGGCCATCTTTGACCTGCAAAACGCCGAAATTCTCGGCATGCCGCTTTCCCGCCCGCTGCCGTCGCTGGAGCGCGGGGCGGCAGAGCTCAGATTGCGCGATAGGTCTGGAATCTATCGCGCGCTTTACTACACGCGTTCGCTGAAAGGCGTTCTGATCTTTCATGCCTTTGTGAAAAAGAGCCGGGCCATTCCCAAACACGAGATGGACCTGGCGAAGAAACGTTTGAAGGAGCTAATGGATGAAGAGACCTAAAGCAGTGATTACGCGCACAGTAGGTGAGCTCGCCCGAGTGCTGGGCCTGGCCCCGGCGGACGGCGCCGAGATCGAACTTCGCAGCGCATTGAACTCCAAAATCGTTGAAGTGGTGCGGCGGAAAGACTTGACGCACTTGCAGGTCGCTCGTCTTGCGCGCACGTCGCGCACGCGCGTCACCGCCATCATGAACCGCAACACAAAAGACATTTCCACGGATCTGTTGCTTCGCGTGCTGTATGCTCTCGGCTGGACCGCCAAGATTTCGTTCCGGAGCGCCGCCTGAACTCGTGCGCATGGCGCTGCAAGCCGCTTCGGGCTAGTTCAAGAACCACGCTTGCCGCGCCAATGGCAAGCCGCTCGCGGCCTCGTTCGCTTCCTCTGCAACCAAAATGACCGGTGGAGTTTCGATGGCCATTGAAAAAAGCCAACTGAAAAAGCTCGACGCCTACCGCTGGCTGGTGCCCCGCGGAACCAAGCCCGGCATGCTCACCGACGCGCTCATCTATGCCGACGAGACGCTCATGGAGCAGATCGTGAAAGACCTCTCCCTCGAGCAGGCCATGAACGTGGCTTTCCTCCCAGGCATCGTCGGCCGCTCGCTGGCCATGCCGGACATTCACCAGGGCTACGGCTTCCCCATCGGGGGCGTGGCCGCCACTGACTGGCAGAAGGGCGTGATCTCGCCGGGCGGCGTCGGCTTCGACATCAACTGCGGCGTGCGCCTGCTGGCCAGCGCGCTGCACAAAGATGAAGTGACGCCCAAGCTGAAGGAGGTGGTCAATCAGCTTTTCCGCGACG
>JACOSF010000198.1 GCA_016179005.1 Acidobacteriota bacterium
GCGCTACAGGAGCGCAGGCGGATGGCCTACGCCACCGGGATGCGAATGTGATTACCGGGCGGATCGTGACGCACCGGGACGGGTACGGGTTTGTGTTGCCGGATGAGCCGGTGCCGGGGATGGAAGGCGACCTGTTCATCTGGCGGGACGCGCTGGGCGATGCGATGCACGGCGACCGCGTGCAGGCGCGCATCGAGCGGCGCGGCACGCGAATCGATCGCGGCCAGCGCGTGGGTCGCGCCGAGGGACGCGTGGCGCGCATCCTGAAGCGGGCGCACGAGACGCTGGTAGGCGAATTCCACTACGACCTGCGGCCGTTCGGACGCGAGCGCGGGAATTACGTGATTCCCTTCGACGCACGGTTGAAACAGGAAATTGTGATTCCGCCGGGGGAGGTGTGATTCCGCCGGGGGAGGAGTTGACGGCGGAGTTGCGGGAGAAATTGGGTCCCTCGGCTTCGCTTCCCTCGGCTTCGCTCGGGACAGGCGGGATTGGCGCGAAAAGCGCGCGCCTACCGGAGTTGGATGGCGCGGTGGTGAATGTGGAGATTACGCGGTTTCCGGGCGGAGGCCTCGGGGCGTCGGGCCGCGTGATGGAAATTCTGGGGCGCATCGGCGACATCGGCGTGGATACGGAAATCATCATCCGCAAACACCACCTGCCGCATGAGTTTCCGGAGGAAGTGTTGCAAGAGACGGAGGCAATACCGCAGGAGGTGAGCCCTGCGGTTGCAGCTGGAGCGAGTGAGCGGCAAGCGGAGGAAAGGAGCCGGCGAGACGCCGGCGCTACGCCGCGCGGACGGGAAGATTTTCGGCAGTTGCCGATTGTGACCATCGACGGGGAGACGGCGAAGGATTTCGACGACGCGGTGCACGTCGAGAAATTTCCTAACGGGCACTACGAGCTGCAAGTGCACATCGCGGACGTGGCGCACTACGTGAAGCGCGCGTCGGCGCTGGACCGCGAGGCGCGGGTGCGCGGCACGTCGGTCTATTTTCCGAACCGCGCGGTGCCCATGCTGCCTGAGGCGCTGTCGAATGGGATTTGCTCGCTCAACCCCAAGGTGGACCGATTGGTGATGAGCGCGGTGATGGAAATGGACGCGCAGGGAAAAATGGTGCGCGCGCGGTTTACGCCGGGCGTGATCCGCTCGGTCGAGCGCATGACGTACACGAACGTGAACCGCGTGCTCGAGGGCGATGCGGAGATGAATCGCCGCTATGCGGGACTCCTCACGCGGTTCCGGCTGATGAAGGAGCTGGCGCTGATCCTGAGCGCGAAGCGGGAAAAGCGCGGCTCGATTGATTTCGACCTACCGGAGCGGGTGATTGAGTTCGACGAGCTGAACCGGATGAAGTCGATCGTGCGCAGCGAGCGAAACATCGCCAACCGCATCATCGAGGAATTCATGCTGGCGGCGAACGAGGCGGTGGCAAATTATTTGGAGAGGCGCGGCATCACGTCGCTGCACCGCGTCCACGAGAAGCCCGACGCGAAAAAAGTGCTGGAGTTCGAGGAGCTGGCCAAGGCGTTTGGGTACACGCTGGGCGTGGAGGATTTGGCGGAGCGAAAAATCATCGTGAAACACGGACAGGTGAAACACCCTTCGCATTCGCTCAGGGCAAGCGGGAGGTCGCGCGGCGGGCAGCAGCGGCAGATGACGGTGACGCTGCCGTCGGGGACGGAAATCAACATCCGCCCGCAGCACTACCAGGCGCTGGTGCAGAAGATCGAAGGAAAGCCGGAGGAGAGAATTCTTTCGTACTTGATGCTGCGGTCGCTGAAGCAGGCGAGGTATGAAGCGGAGCCCCTGGGGCACTTTGCGCTGGCGTGCGATGAGTACACGCATTTCACGTCGCCGATCCGGCGATACCCGGATTTGATTGTGCACCGGCTGCTGAAGTGGGCGCTGGAGAATCCGAAAATCAATCCCGCGGCCGCAGGACGAAATTCGAAAATCGGACACCAAGGCGGCGCTGACGCGCCGCACTCCACACGGGCGGGAACACAGGCCCGCCCCTACGAAAAGAGCCGGCAGGATGCCGGCGCTACTCAGGCGGGCGTGTATCAAATGGCGGAACTGGAGGAGATTGCGGTGGAGTCGTCGGAGGCGGAGCGGCGCGCGGACTTGGCCGAACGCGAGTTGATGGATTGGAAGACAGCGCAGTTTATGGAGCAGCACCTCGGCGACGAATACACCGGGCTGATTATCTCCGTGCACAAGTTCGGGTTTTTTGTGGAGCTGTTGGAGCTGTTCGTGGAGGGCCTGGTGCCCATCGCGGCCATCGAAGAATTCACCGGAGGCGGGTGCTTCTACCGCGAGAGCGACCGCGCAATTTTGATTGAACGTGGGGGACGGCACCCTTCGGCCCCGCTCAGGGCAGGCGCAGCAGCGTCACGAGGCGCTGGGAAGCGGGCGCCGGGGGCGAATGTGAAGGCGTTCCGGCTGGGCGACCGCGTGCGGATACGCGCGGAGCGGATTGATCCGTTTCAGAAGCGCGTCGAATTTGCGTTGGTCTGAGATAAACGTGGAAATGTTGAAGTGTAGAAATGTAGAAGTGAGGAGATTTGTGATTCGCGGGCAAACCACCCGCGGAAAAGAAGAGTGATTTATGATTGGTGATTGAGAGCAAGCGAAACTGCACTTTGGAGGTTTTCAGCCCCTCAATCACAAATCACTCAATCCTAGAGGCAAAGCGGCGTCAAGCCGCCGCACCCCAAATGAGAGGTGAACGATGGCGGCGAGGAAATGTCCGATGTGCTTGAAGGCGGTGGCGGCGGGACACGTGGCGGCGTACAGCGACGGAATGGATTGTCCCGGGTGCGGGCGGCGGCTGGAGGTGTCGCTGGGCAGCCGGTACCTGGCGAGCCTGGCGGGAATCGCGGCGGGCGTGCTGGCGTGGCGGCAGAGCGATCC
>JACOSF010000199.1 GCA_016179005.1 Acidobacteriota bacterium
CACCGTCTGCTGCTGCACTTGCAGCTCGTGCTTGCCGTCCGGCGACCGACTGTTCTCCAGATCAAACACGAACGGCTTGCTGTGCTTGGCGTAGTCCTCGGGGCCGAGGTCTTTCCGGGCCACGGGGTCGTAAGGCCGCGTGCGCTCACGTGGGTTGTGGATCCACCGCACCAGGTATTCGTAATTGTCTTTCTCACCCACGCGGCTCAGGTTCGCCGCGAAATGGCTTCCCAATACGTTATTCCCTTCGCCTATGGAGTGGCATGCCAGGCAGCCGCGCGATTCGAACAACTCCTTGCCCTTGCCCGCGTTGCCTGCGGCCTGTTTTGGCAGCGCCGGGCCGGGCACAGCCATCTGCCAAACGAACGCGGCGATGGCGCGAGCTTCTCCCGGCTTGAAGCGGAACTGCGGCATCTTTGTCGCCGGGCGCCATTCGTGGGTCTTTTCCAGCCACATGGGAATCCACTCTTTGTGGATCTTCATGCGGATTTCTTTCAGCGTCGGGCCGACTTTCTTTTCTTCGCGCAGCAGCGAGCGAGCGCGCACCATGAGCTGCTCGACTTGGGCATCCAGGAAACTGGTCTGCACGCGCAGGTTTTCGGCCTTGGCGTAGAGATCCTGCGCCGCCTTGTTGTCCGGCGCCTGGTCGCCCGCCTTGTTCAGCCGCGGAATCTCCAGCTCGTCGTCCTTCTTTTGCTGTTCGAGCTGGCGGACTTTTTGCCGCGCGGAAAGAAGCTGTTCGCCTTCATTGTCGAAGTTTTCGTAGCGGTGGCAGCCGATGCAGCCTTTCTGGCGGAAGAGCTCGCGTCCCTTGTTCAGCACCGGCGCGTGGTAGGTGTACATATCCGACGCATGGCAGGTCTGGCAGCCGGCCTCGGTGTTTTCCTTGTAATAGAGCGGCCACAGCCAGAATTCGTGGCGACCGTGTCCCTTGACCACGCTGTTGGTGGCCCGCCCGTTACCGCCGTGGCACGGCGAGCAGCCGAATTTTTCCGGGTCGTGGATTTTCAGCAGCTCCGGCTGCGGGTGGCTCGTGAACGGCGCGTCTTTGCTTTTCTCCAGGCCCAGCGACGTTTTGGTCAATTGCAGTGACGGCGGAACGAGCTTGGGGTCCATGCCCACGTGACACGACTGGCAGCGGTCCACCAGCCCCGCGTTGTTGACGTTGATCTGCCGCATGGCCACGCTCATCTGCCGCACGGCCGTTTGCAGGGTCGCGATCTGTTCGGCGGAAAGTCCTTCCATTTTGTCCTGGATAAAGGTGGCCTGAGCTTTGGCAGCTTCGTCTGCCGCCTTGCGCACCTCGGCGCGCTTCAAAGTCAGCGCTGCCTTCTGCTCTTTCAAGCCGTCGAACTCCGCGAGCAGTTGCTCGTAGTTAAGTGATTTTTTCTCTGTCTTGCCATCCGCCGTCGGCAACTCGACCTTAAATGGCCCCTTCTTGGCTTCCTCAGGTGGGCGAAAGCGCCGCGATGCGCCGGTTGGCGAACGCCGTCTCCTCGTCGATCTTCTTGACCTGGGGCGCGGCGGCTTCCGCAGCGTCCTTGGCGGCCTGCGCCAGTTTCTGGTATTCGGCCGAGGACACAATGGCATTCGCGGCTTCCTTCTGTTTGGCCAGTTCTTTTTTCAAGAACTTCCCGTACACCGCCGCGAATTCCTTCTGATAACCGCGCCAGGGGCGCAGCCCCACGAACTCCTGCCACAGCGCCCAAAACAGCGACAGCACCAGCAGCAGCGAGGCCACCAGCAGCGGCCCGCTGTATGATTTCGCGACAATCGGATCGTCGTTGTGGATCTCAGCCACCCCAAGCCTCCAGGGACTCGACACTAGATGCAAACTCGAAAGAGGCGCGGGGATAAACCCCGCGCTACATCTCAATTCCCTAAATGTTGAACCACGGTGTGACCAGCACGTATTTGATCCGGAACAGCAGCCGGGCTGCCATCTTCGCCGGCAGGCTCAGCATCAAGATCAGCAGCGTGTGCAGCGTGATGATCTGCAGCAGGGTCATGCGCTGATAAATCTTCCGGCTGAACTCGGTCACCATGCACAGCCGATGCATCAAGTAGCCGGAGACGACGAAGAACAGCCCCACGACCGTCGCGCCGAAACCCATGGCCACCCAACGGTTCTCGATCCCGAAAATCTCGTGCAGGTTGCGGTTCACGGCGAAGTCCAGCCGGTTGTGGTCCCACGTCTGTGTCGGCCAGAACCACATCCACCCCGGCCCGCGGATGAACGTGCCGATCACGATCATCACGCACCACAGCGCGAGGAAGCCGATGAGGAAGGTCCAAATGGAGAACTTGCGCTGCTTGTAGGTGTAGTAGCCGTTCCCCAGCGGGTTCGCGTCGATGTACGGTATGGCCATCAAGCCGATGATAATCAGCGTGGGCATCACGACACCGGCGATCCACGGGTCGAAGTACACGAGCATTTCCTGCAACCCGAGGAAGTACCACGGCGCCTTCGACGGATTCATCGTCAGGTTCGGATTGGCCGGCTCTTCCAGCGGCGCGTTCAGCGTGATGGACCACACCATCAGCAGAACTGTCAGAATCACTGCGGCAAGGAATTCGATGCGCATCAGGTACGGCCAGACGTGCAACTCGCGCTCCCAGCCGGTCTTGAACGGGTAAGGCTTGCGGTGGTGGGTCTTGGCCATGGCCGGATCGGTTTCGAGCTGCGCGATCAGCCGATCGTGCTTGAAGGCTTCGCGAAAGCCGTACCAGGTGTAGAAGGGCACAAGAAAGAGCAACGCCACGATGGGGACGTTGTCGGGCACGGAAACAATCTGCCAGAGCTGGTGCCAGTCACCCCACATAAGGTTCCCCTACCTCGTGCCGCTCGGTCTTAGGATGACCGGACGCGGCCCTTTCTTTTCTTCCTTCATTTCCGACTCGAGCATAACCGGCGCGGGGCCGGATATGCCGCCGTCCTTGCGCACGCGCCAGAAATGCACACCCATAAACACCGAAGCAATCAGCGGGATGGCGATGCAGTGCCAGATGTAGGCACGTAAGAGCGCGTTGGCGTCCACGATGGAGCCGCCGAGCAGCGCGAAGCGGACGTCGTTGAACGCGGTCATGCCGAGCTGCGCGCCGAACGGCCCTTCATGCCCGAGCAGCGGCGTGGCCCGCGCCATGTTGGTGCCCACGGTGACCGCCCAGAAGCCGAGCTGGTCGTCAGGCAGCAGGTAACCGGTGAACGAGAGCAGCAAGGTCAGCACCATCAGAATTACGCCTACGCACCAGTTGAATTCTCGCGGCCGCTTGTAGGAGCCCGTCAGGAACACGCGCAGCATGTGCAGCCACACGGCGATGATCATGAGGTGCGCGCCCCAGCGGTGCATGTTCCTTAGCAACTGGCCGAAGGGCACGTCGTGGTGCAAATACAAAATGTCCCGGTAGGCCTGGCCCTTGGTGGGGTGGTAGTAGAACATCAGCAGAACGCCGGTGATGGTGAGCACCAGGAACAGGTAGAAGCTCATCCCGCCCATGCCCCAGGTATAGCTGTAGCGCACGGCGTCGCGGTTGATCTTGGCGGGGTGCAAATGGAAGAAGACGTTGGTGAGCACACTAAGCGCGCGACTGCGTGGCGTTTCGTCACGTTTTACGCGGAAAATCGAGCGGAAAAGCTGTGTCTTCTCGGGTTCCTTCAGCGCCGCGAGCTCTTCCTTGCCCTTTTCGACGAGGACGCCTTTCAGCCCGGCAAGGTCCCCCTTCACGGTTTCTTTCACCGTGCCGAGCAGGCCCGTGGGCTTCCCCGCCCCTTTGTCGTTCTCTTCCGGCATTCCGTGCCCCCTGAATCAAGGAAAGAACTTCTGCCAGCCGGCGCGGGGGTAAACCCCGCGCTACATCACACAACTAGGTACGCGCGTGCGTCGTCAAATTCGCTGCGCCCGGTGGTTGGGTCCTGCACAAAAAGCTTTCCGGTGTCCACGATGATCTGGCCCGTGGCATCGATGCTGACCTGCGCCCGGTCCATGGGACGCGGCGCCGGGCCTTCGAAGTTTACGCCTTCGCTGTCGTACCCGCTCCCGTGGCACGGACACTTGAACTTGTTTTCACTCTGCTTCCAGTCCGGCGTGCACCCCAGGTGCGTGCAACGCGCGTAAATCACGAACAGCCGCCCCGGGTCCCGCACCACCCAGATGCGGTAGTCCTTCTGAAACTTCGTGTCCACGCCGATGTTGAAGTCGGAAGGGTAGCCGACCGAAAAAATGGTGCTGGGCTCAAAAAGCGCTCGCGGGAAAAAGAAGCGAAGGAACATCAGCAGGTTGACACCCAGATAACCCCAGATGCAGGCCCAGATCAGGCGGCGTCGCGCGACGCTGACGTCGCTTCCGGGTGCTTCGGTGGTGGGTTTGGCTTCCGGTTTTTTCGGTGCCGCGGCTGCTGCGGCAGGCGCGGCCTTAGACTCAACGGGTTTGCTGTCGTGGGCTTCGGCCATAGGTTCGCTTATAGGGCGCTCGCAACCTCATATGAAGTTTCGGATAAGGCCAAGGTAGAAATACTTTTATACGCTGGCCCGCGAGAAGTGTCAAGCCAAGTTAGAATCATTCCAAACGGATTGAAGAGGAATCACTCCGCTTATCGCGCAAGGCCGCACGCGCCCAGCACCAAATCGGCCAGCGCGGCGATGAACAGTGGCGAGTCGTTCAAGGAAGGCACCATCTCGAACTGCTCGATGCCCAGGTGTCCAGCCTCCGCCCGCGCTTCGATGTTGATTTCGTGAAGGGTTTCGATGTGCTCGGTGACAAACGCCACCGGGCAGACCAGCAAGTGCCGGTGCCCATTCTCGGCGCACGTCTTCAGCGTATCCAGCAGCGATGGTTCCAGCCACCGCTCGCGTCCCACCTTGCTCTGATAGCACAGGATTTGCCGGTTGGCCCACTTCCCCGCCGCCATCACCAGCCGCACGGTTTCCTCCACGTGCTTCTGGTAGGGGTCGCCGCGCTGAATGAAGCTCACCGGCAGCCCGTGCGCGCTGAAGAGTATGGTGGCCTTCTCCTGGGCGTCAAAACGCGAAAGGCTCAAGGAGATTCTTTCCACCAGCGCTGCGATGTACTGGGGGTGGCTGAAGAAGTGTTCCACCAGGCGGACCGGGCGCGCGTCCAGCTGGAAACAGCGCTTCCATTCGTTCAGGCTGCTGCCGGTTGTGGCGAACGAGTACTGCGGGTAAAGCGGCAGCAGCACGAGTTCGTCGTACGGGAATTCACGCAGTTGTGCAATGGCTTCATGCGTGAAGGGGTGCCAGTAGCGCATGGCGGTGACCACGCGCACGTCTGCGTGCGGCGCAAGCGCGCGTTCCAGTGCTCGCGCCTGCTGCGCCGTGAGCAGCCCGATAGGCGAGCGCCCGCCGATTTCCTCGTAGGCGTGGCGCACATGGTCCATGCGCCGCCACACAATGAAACGGGCGAGCGGCTTGCGCAGCAGCCAGCCGAGCGGCAATTGAATAATGTCCGGATCGCAAAATAAATTGTAGAGGAAAGGCCCTACGGCCTCGAGCGAGTCGGGCCCGCCGAGTTGAAAAAACACCACGCCGATTTTCTTCAGGGAGCTCATGCGGGGCGTGGTCACTGTCCCGCAAAATCGTCCGGGACGCTAGAACCGCGCTTGAGCAGCGCCTTCAGCCGCTCGATTTCCTGCTGGAGCTTTGCCACGCGCGCGCCCACGGTGAGGTGATACACAAAGAGGATTCCCCACACCAGAATGTACGCCGCGAACAGGCTCTCGAAATTTTTCATCTCGTCGTCCTTTCCTGGGCTTTGCTGGCCAGCTCCTCGGCCGCGTGGGCCAGTTCTTCCACCTCATGCCGCATTCTTTCCAGCCGGTACCGCTGCCGCACCATCAGGATCATCACGCCGAGCAGCGCCCCCCAGCAGGTCAGTAGCACCCAGCGCATCGTCGGGTCCAGCGAGCCGCCGCCGCCGATCACCGGCTGGGGATGCTGCGTCCGCCACAGCCAGATGGAGAAATAGACCAGCGGCACATCCAAAAACGCGAAGATGCCGAACGCGGCGCTGATGCGCGCGCGCTTCTCCGTGTCCGGCAGGAGCGTGCGCAGCAGCAGGTAGCTGACGTACATCAGCCACAGCACAAACGTGGAGGTGAGCCGCGCGTCCCATGTCCACCAGATGCCCCACACCGGCTTGGCCCAAATGGGCCCGGTCACCAGCACCACCGTGCAGAAGGCCAGGCCCACCTCCGCCACGGACACGGCGATCCAGTCCCACTTCATGTTCCGCCGCGTCAGATAGGCGATGTTGGAGATGAACACGACGAAAAACGCGGTGAAGGCCGTCCACGCGCTGGGCACGTGAAAATAGAAAATTCGCTGGATCTCATGCATGGTGCGCTCTTCGGGCGCGATGAACAGCGCTGCGTAGCCTGCTATCCCCACCAGCACCGCCACAGCCAGCGTGGCCAGCCAATTCGTTTTGCCGGATGAATTCATCTTATTCCTCGAACAAAGTGTCGCACAGCAAATAGCTCCCCGCCAAAAAGATGA
>JACOSF010000200.1 GCA_016179005.1 Acidobacteriota bacterium
GCGATGCGCGCGAGGCCGGACGTGGTGCACGCCGGCACGCCGAAGAAATCCACGAAGACGCCCTCCTCGAGCGACGTGTTCTGGTCAATCAGCACGCCGATGGTGCCGCCGGCGCGGAGAATTTGCAGCATGGCTCGCGCCGATTTGTTTTTTTCGATGGGCGTGTTGCCGGAAAGACAGCGATAGCGGTTGACGAGCGCCTCCACGCGGGAATTGTCGATCGGGCGCACGAGGAAATGCAGCGGATAGCCGTAAAGGGCCTGCGCGAACGGCGCCAGCTCCCAGGCGCTGGCGTGGCCGGTAAGAAATAGCACGCCCTTGCCGAGGCGCTGCGCGGCGTCGAAATTCTCAAAGCCGTCGAGCACGACGATGCGCTCAATCCGGGCGCGGGTGTAGCGCGGGAACTGCGCGAACTCGCCGGCCATCCAGCCGACCTGCCGCACCAGGCTGCGCAGGATGCGGCGGCGCTCGGCGTCGGACAAATCGGGAAAGGCCAGGCGCAGGTTGAACACCGCGGCGCGGCGCAGCGGCGGGCGAAGAAAAAACGCCAGCCGCGTGATCAACGCGCCTACGCCGCGGGCCAGCGGCCGTGGGAGAATCCCCAAAGTTTTCAGCGCCAGCCACGCGGCAACGAATTCAAGCCCTCTGCGCATCGGCCGTCATTATCCATGAATCCGTGCCCGTCACAATCAGAGAACTCACCTCGCCATGCGGAAATACATTGACAGCAAAAAACGCAGTCGTACACATTGACGGGCGTTCCCAACCCCGCCGTCTGTTAGACTCTCTCGGCTGTGAATGGGTTATCTTCAACGCGCGCATGGGCGGCCGCCGCACTGGCCGCAGTGGTGCTCTATTTCTGTTTTTTCAGCCGCGCCGGCTCTTTCGGCGTGATCGGGCCGGATGAGCCGCGCTACGCCTCCATCGCGCGGGCCATGGCGGAAACCGGCGACTGGGTGACGCCGCGGCTGGATGGGCAGCCGTGGTTTGAGAAGCCGGTCCTTTATTACTGGGGCGCGGCGGCGGCTTTCCGGCTGTTTGGCGTGAGTGAGTTTTCCGCGCGGCTTCCGTCGGCAGTGTTTGCCACGCTGGCCGCTTTGGCACTGGCCTGGCTGGCGCGGAAAATTTACGGCGCGGGAACAGCCTGGGCGGTGCTGCTGATCTTCCCGACGTGCGTCGGCGTGTTCGCCTTTGCGCGCGCCGGCACCACGGACATGCCCTTCAGCGCATCGCTGGCGCTGGCGATGGTCGCCGCATATCACGCGATGGGGAAATCCGAGCAACCACCGCGACGCGGGTGGCAAATTCTTTTTGGCGCATTGCTCGGTGTGGCGGCTCTAGCCAAAGGACCCGTAGCGATTGTGCTGGCGGGCGGAAGCGCGGGACTCTGGGTGCTGGCCACCGGGCGCTGGAAACAGGCGTGGCGGCTGGCGCATCCGCTGGCGATGATTGCGTTTTGCGCGGTGGCGTTTCCGTGGTACGCGCTGTGCGCCATGCGCAATCCGGAGTTCCTCAGCATCTTTCTGCTCTCCCACAACGTGGAACGCTTTCTGACGCCCATCTTTCAGCACGAACAGCCCTTCTGGTTCTACGGGCCGATCCTGCTCCTGGGGTTGCTGCCGTGGAGTGCGCTGCTGGCGGGGGCCGCGCGGGACGCCTTGGCGCTATGGCGGGAAAGAAAGTTGAGCGCGTCGCCAGGATTCTTCTTCGCATGCTGGGTTGTGTTTCCTCTGATTTTCTTCAGTGTGTCACGGTCCAAGCTGCCGGGCTACGTACTGCCCGTGTTTGCGCCACTGGTGCTTGTGCTGGCACGGAGCCTAACGCGGGCCATCGAGCAGAACGATTCCTTCGCACAATGGCAGATGGAGTGGACAGGAGTCACGTTTCTGGTTCTGGCCGGAGTCACCGGCTACCGCTTGAGCAGGCTCCCGTCGCAACTGGAGGCGATGACAGGGCCGGAAATGGCTGTGTGGATCACGGCGATCATGACCGTCGGGCTGATCGTCTCCGGGCTGGGCTGGGCGCGGAAGTACTGGGCTTCGCTGACTCTGGCCGCGCTCCTGATGGCCGGCTTGATCGAAGGGGTCAACCTGCGCATCGCGCCGCTCATCGACCAGGAGGTGTCGCCGCGCGCGGTGGCGCGGGCTGTCCTGGCATTTAGCGACGGTCCGGGTGGCGTGAGGGCTTACCGGCTGCACCGAGCGTGGCGTTACGGACTGAATTTCTACTTGCACGGCGATCTGCCGGAGTGGCGGCTGGGCAGCGAACCACCTCCGAGAATTCTCATAACCACCGAGGCGGGGGCGCGAGAGTTGGAAAAGGCTGGCGCGCGCGTGGCGATGGCGCAGCGGATTTCGCGGCAGGCGGTAATTGTCCGGGTAGAGTGACTAGCGAGGCGGCATCGCCCCGCCGGCGGGCGGAAGATTTTCCAGGAAAAACTGGACGATGCTGTTTTCGTAGTTGTGCTTGTCGTCGCTGGTCATCGCAGCGTAGTTGGATTTGGACACGATGATCTGCTGGCGTGGCATGGCCGCCTTCAGGAAAAGATCTCCCGTGGACGCGCTCAGCGCCCGATTGTCGTTGGCCAGGATGAAGAGCTTGGCCACGCCGGGAAGCGCACCCAGCCGCTCGGAAAGCGGGGGCGTCTTGCGGCCCGAGAAATTCATCAAGCGAAACGCCAAGCGGCAGAGCGTGGGAGTAAAGGGCAAGACGTCCATCCCGGAACGCTCGATCTGCAGATTCAGAAAATCCATCGGGTCGTTGTACACGGAATCGAGAGCGATGGCGCGGATGCGGGGGTCCTCGGCGGCGGCGGAAGCGGCGGCGTACGCGCCGATGCTGGTGCCCCAAACGCCGAAGCGTGTGCGATCCACATCATTCCGGGCGGCGACGGCGTTGATCGCCGCCAGCAGTTCCTGCGTTTCGCGATAGCCGAGAGTGGAAAAGTGCTTGTTGCGGCCGTGTCCCGAGAAGTCGAAGACGAAGACGTTGTACTGGTGCTCCTGGAGCGCGGTGACCAGAGTGAGCAGTTCCTGGCGATTCGAGAGGTAGCCGTGGCCCAGCACCACCGTCGGCGCGGTACTGCGCCCGGGGAAAAACCAACCGTCCGTGGTGCCTCCCGGCGCAGAAAACGAAACGACGTCTGGACGGCCCAGTAGAGATTCCGGGGAGAGTTCCCCGCCGGCTGCCGACGGCGAAATCACCCGATAGAGTAAAACTCCGGAGATCAGCAACAGCGCCAAGAGGGCAAAAGCCAGCAGCGCCGCAGCTGCCATGAGAACCTGCGATAGCTTGCCCGAGTCGCGGAGATCCGTAAGAAAGCTCATGAACGAAACAGGATACCTCCAAACTCGCGAATCTTAGCACATCCTCAAGGCAAGGGCGGCAAGCAGGACTTCCGCAATTATCGCATGAGTACCCTCGTGGACCTGCGAGGGCCGCGGTGACCGCTGGGGGTTCCCTGGCGGGCCGCATTTGGATAAGCGAACGGCGGACGATATACTTTTGATGCGCGCATCGCCCTGGCCCATGCAAATCGTTGACCTCCATCAAATCGCGGCCCGGCAACTGGCCCCGCTCCTCGAAGAAGAACAGGCGTGCTGGCTTGAAGAGCTGCATTGGGACTACCGGCCGTCGTCGCAACTGATCAAGAAATTCATTGATGCAAAGTCGCTGGCCGGGCGCGCAGCAATGGCCGATGACAACCCGGCCGGCTACGGCTTCTACGTGCTGGACGAGGCCAAGGCGCTGATCGGCGGGCTGTACGTCTCACCGAAATACGAGCACTTGCGCCCGGCGGAGCAGATCCTCAGCGACATGCTCCGCGAGGTCCGTGCGCTGCCGGGCGTGCGGCGGATCGAGGCGCAACTCATGCCGTTTGGCGGCGCGCTGGACGCCGCGATGGTGAAGGAGAACTTCCGGCTGTTCACGCGGCAGTTCATGATCCTTCCTCTCAAGGAAGCGCAGATGTCCGGAACGCCGGTTCCCCACGGCCTGCGGCTGGAACGCTGGGAAGACGGGCACTTCGAGTCCTGCGCACGACTCATCGCGCAGGCCTACGCCAACCACATCGACAGCGAGATCAACGACCAGTACCGCACCGAAGCCGGCGCGACGAAGTTCCTGAAGAACATCGTGATCCTGCCGGGGTGCGGGCAGTTTCTGCCGGAAGCATCATTCGTGGTGCGCGCGGAAGAGAGCAGCGAACTGACGGCGGCGGTGCTGACTTCGACGGTGTCGATGGGCGTCGGGCATATCACACAAATCTGCGTCATGCCCGAATTCCAGGGGCAGCGGCTCGGGCTGCGGCTGATGGATGCAGCCATCCGCGCGCTGAAGTCGCTGCGCTACCACGCGCTGACGCTGACGGTCACGTCGCAAAACGCGGGCGCGGTGCGGCTGTACGAGAAGCTGGGATTTCATGTGGTGAAGAAATTCGCCGCCGCCGTGTGGGAATGCGGGGAATAGAAATCTTTATTTCATTTCCGCGAGCGGTCGCGGAGAAGACCTTTCAGTTCATTCATGAATTCCTTGACGTCCTTGAAATCGGAATAGACGGAGGCGAAGCGGACGTAGGCCACCTTGTCGAGTTTTTTCAGGCGGGTCATCATGAGGTTGCCGATGTCGGTGGTGGAGCGCTCGCGGTCGGGTGATTCCTGCACGAAACGCTCGACCTCCTCGACCAGCGCCTCCAGCTTGGGAGTAGCCACGGGCCGCTTCTCGCAAGCTTTCAACAATCCCTGCAAAATTTTCTGACGGTCGAAGCGCTCGCGGCGGCCGTCCTTCTTGACGACCATGTAGGGAATCTCGTCGATGCGCTCGTAGGTGGTGAAACGCCGGCGGCACTTGAGGCATTCGCGGCGGCGGCGGATCAAGTCGCCCTCGCGGCCTTCGCGGGAGTCCACCACCTTGTCGTCGAGGTGCGCGCAAAAAGGGCACTTCATCGCTGCGTTTCTCCCTCCGATGGCGTATCCGGCTTGACCATGATATGGCCGCCGTGGGCTTCCGCCTCTTTTTCAGCGCGCGCCATGCGGCGTAAATCGCCCATGGACCACCCTTCCTTGATCAGCAGCGGAATGCCGAATACCGTGGAGCCGGCAAAGGTAATCAGCCACAGCACAATGGACACCGCTGCTGCGGGCTCCTTATCTACTCCCAAAATGACCGTGTAAGCAAGAAAACTGGCGACCTGCGAGCCGCCTCCCACGCCGGGGAGCTGCACCGTCGAGCCGGCCATAGTGAAGGCCAAGACGAGCACCGCGTCGGAAAGGCCGAACTCGGCCAGTCGGCCGCCAAAACTGCGCGCCACCAAGAAATAGATGACCGCGATCAGCGTCCAGTGTACGGCGGAGATCGCGACAGCAAAGAAAAAATCGCCTAATGTGCGGATGGCTTGCAAGCCCTGGCTGAATCCGCCAACCAGTCCGGCGACGCGCTGGCGCCAGCCGGCGGTGGCGTGGGCGCGCCACGCGTCCATGCGGCGTTCGAGTTTTGCAGCGCCATGCAGCCGGAAATACACGAGAAACGCGACACCTAAAAGCAAGCCAACGAGTAAGACGACGCCGGTGGTGCGCGCCGCGGCGAGGAGCGGGTTCCCTTCCCCGGCGGAGGCCAGGCGCGGCACAGCGAGCAGCGCGACGGCGGCGAGCACGACCGTGCTGGCCATGTCGAACATGCGCTCGAGAACATAAATGCCGAACTCGCTGGAAACGGAGATGTCCTCCTTGCGGGCGATGAGCAGAGGA
>JACOSF010000201.1 GCA_016179005.1 Acidobacteriota bacterium
ACGGTGGCCGCGGACGTCGCGCACGAAGACGACTGCGCGCGCATTGTGCAAGCGGCACGCGAGCAGTTTGGCCGCATCGACATTCTCGTGAATAACGCCGGCATCTTTGGCCCGGTGAAGCCGGCCGAAGAGATTACGTCGGCGGAATGGGACGAAGCGCTGGCCATCAACCTGCGCTCCGCGTTTCTGCTGTCGCGGCTGGTGCTGCCAGAAATGTACGCGCGCGGGTCCGGAGCGATTCTGAACATCTCCAGCCTGGCGGCCAAGGCGGCGTTTGCGTGGGAGGCGCCGTATGCGGCGTCGAAGGCGGGGCTGCTGGGACTGACACGATGCTTGGCCGCGGAAGGGGCGCGGAAGGGCGTGCGCGTGAACGCGCTCTGCCCGGGGCCGGTGTTTGAAACAAAGATGTCCAAGGAATTGGGGCTGGAACTTTCGCGGCGGATGCGAATGGATCCGAAAAAGCAGGTGGATGATTTTGCGAATTCCGTCTTGCAGGGACGCGGGCAGACAGCGGAGGAGATCGCCGCGGCGGCGCTGTTTCTTGTTTCCTCGGAAGCAAGCGTGATTACGGGGCAAGCCGTAAACGTGGACGGTGGAATGGCGTTTTACTGAGCGCGCGGCAAGAGCAGTTTCGAGAAGAGGAAGAAACTTGTGGATCAGTGGTGGCCGTTGGCCATGAGCCAGCGAATTTCAAAACTCTGCTGGGCGATGATGCGCTGCTGGTAATAGCACAGTCCGACCAGAGAGATGATGGTGAGGAGAAGAAACGGGACGAACAGCTTGTTGGTCTTCACGCGGCCTCCATCCAAAGACTCTAGCGCAGCACGGCAAATCCAGAGCGGAAAAATCGCGCCCGCTGCGGCGAATGGCTAACCCGCCTGACAGGCTGTTTCTCCTGGCTTGCAACGGAGCGACTACAGGCCGCCGCGAAGCGGCGACCTGGCGCGGGCCGCGCGCGTGCGCCGCGGAACGCGGGCGGCCTCGGCAGATTCCTCCGCGAACTTCCGTACGAGGCCGCTGCGCACCAGCCAGGCACAGGTTTCGATAAAGAAATTGCGCGAAAAATGCTCATATTTTTCCGCAGGCCATTCCCGCATGGAACGGTGACGGACCATAGCCGGGAGACGATCCTCGAAGAAGACGAAGCGTGGCAGACGGTGCGTGAGCCAGCGGATGTAGGCAAACGTTTTCCGCAGCAGGCTATCCGGGGCGCGCACCAGCCGGCGATGGAGCGCGCCACCGACGGGCGCGACAAAGGCGAAGACGAGGCATTCAGGAGGCTGCGGCTCAAGGAACGTGAAATCGTCCGAGGCGTTGAGGTAGCCCACGAAAAAGCCGCGGCGAATACCGGCGCGCGCGCGGGGCGCTTCAAACCAGTAGCCGCGCAGGCTGCCGTCCGCCGCGGCGGATTGCGCACGAGCGCGGAAGCCACGGAGGTACGGCGCAGCGAGCGGGCGGATCCAGCCCACCGCTGGCACGCCCGGTGCGGGCTTATTGTTTCTTGTACTTGTCACTGAGCGCCTGCAAACCCTCGAGCGATCCCTTGTGGAGGAACTTGTAATCGTCTTCAAGGCCGGAACCGGCCTGCACGCAAATAGCCTGTTCCTGCGCGCTGCCTGGGGAGAGGAGCTTTCCCCGCGCGACAGCCGGAAGCGCAGCAAGCAGCCGGGCAGCGGCTTAGCGGCCCTCGAAGGGGTAGCGCTCGCCGGCGAGCACGGCGGCGGCCACGCGGCGGCGAATGGCGATGGTGTCCACCGCTTCGCGCTTGGTGAAGCGCTTGAGCGCGGCAAGCTGTATGCGCAGCATATCGCCCTCAGCGACGGCGGCCACGGCGGTGCGGGTCTGCTTCTCGACGCGGTCCATCGCGTCATAGATGAAAGCACGCGCCGCATCCACCATGGCGCCGGCGGACTCGTCGCCACGCGCGGCAGCCGACTTCTGCGCGCGGCGCAAGCAGCTTTCCATGGCGTAGATTTCCATCACCGTGTTGGAAAGCGCGCCGATAACTTCCTGGTGGTCGGCGAGCTTCTGCTGGTGCTTCTGCACGGGGAGCCCGCGGCCATCAGAAATGCCTTCTTGGCATTTTCGACGGTGCGCTCTTCTTCGGCAAAGGGCGCGGTGGAAGGCTCCTCGAACGAAGGCGGGGCCATCAGGTCGCCGGCAATCTTCATCGCCGCGGGGATCAGCGGCAGGATGCCCTTCATGGCGCGCTTCATGAGCATGTCGATGATGAGCAGGCGGTTGATTTCGTTGGTGCCTTCGAAGATGCGGTTGACGCGGGAGTCGCGGTAGGCACGGGCGACGGGGTACTCCTCGTGGAAGCCGTAGCCGCCGTAGATTTGCACGGCTTCGTCCACGACGAAATCGAGCATCTCGCTGCCGTAAATCTTGCTGATGGAGCTTTCAATGGCGTACTCCTCGAGCACGGCCATGGCCTGCTTGATTTTGTCGCTGCCGGCTGCAGCGGCGGACATGGCCGCATCGATCATGCCGGCGGAACGGTAGACCATGGACTCGACGGCGAAAGTCTGGATGGCCATGTCGGCGAGTTTCTGCTGGATGAGGCCGAAATCGGCAATGGAATGACCGAAAGCCTTGCGCTCTTTGGCGTATTTAGCGGAAACGGCCAGTGTGTTCTTTGCGCCACCCATGCAATAGGTGCCCAGCGTGAAGCGTCCGGAATTGAGCGTGTTCAGTGCGATCTTGAAGCCCGCGCCGACTTCGCCGAGCAGGTTTTCTGCGGGCACTGGGCAGTTGTCGAAGAAGATTGGCACGGTGGAGCTGCCCTTGATGCCCATCTTCTTTTCCTCGCCGCCGATTTTGAAGCCGGGGAAGCCGCGCTCGACGATAAAGCAGGACACTTTCTCGCCGTCCGCTTTGGCGAAGACGATGAAAACGTCGGCGAAGCCGCCGTTGGTGATCCACATCTTCTGGCCGTTGAGGACCCAGTGCTTGCCGTCAGGAGAAAGCACGGCGGTGGTGAGCAGGTTCTGCGCGTCGGAGCCGGCTTGCGGCTCGGAGAGGCAATAGCAGGAAAGCAGTTCGCCGCTGGCAATGCGCGGCAAATATTTCTTTTTCTGCTCCTCGTTGCCGAAATACACCAGCGGCACGGTGCCGATGCCCGCGTGGCCTCCGTGCGAGGTGGCAAACGAGCCGTAGCCGGAAAATTTTTCCGCCAGAACAGTGGTGGCCACCTTGTCCAGGCCTGCGCCGCCGTACTGCTCGGGCACACCCGGGCCGAGCAATCCGAGCTCGCCCGCTTTTCTGAGAAGTGAGGCCATCAGGCCCTCTTTTTTCTCTTCGAGATCGTGCGCGTGAGGCAGAACCTCGTTCGTGACGAACTCTTCGGCGGTCTGCCCGATCAGTTTCTGGTCGTCTTGCAGGTCGGCGGGAGTGAAGATGTCTTCCGGACGACAGGTATCGAGAAGAAAACTGCCGCCTTTGGTGATCTTCACGGGAGTTGCGATGGTAGCCATAGGATTGCCTCACTTTCAATTGTTGATGCGACGCGGGCGAAAGCAAATCCCCATGATCCGGGTGGAGCGCTGCGGCGGCTACGCTCCGGCGGCGGCCTTGATGACGGCGATGTAGTCCGCGGGCAAGCCGTGTTCTCCGGCCCCCTGCAGGAGAGTTTGCAGGTAATGGG